>CALVEX010000034.1 GCA_944326655.1 Candidatus Gastranaerophilales bacterium
ATTAATCATAATTGTACTATAAACTTTACTACCTATATTAATAAACGTATAATACAGATAAAAATTGCCCAATTATTAAAAATTATTAATTAGAAAGGGCATCTGTAATAACTTTTGCAGCCTCATAAGATGAAACACGGCTTGATAACAGAGCTTTAACCTCTCCAAGCCCGCGAATGTTTTCTGCTCTGTATTCGTTATCAAAAAGAAGCCTTTCAATTTCATAAGATATCTTTGTAACATTTACATCAGCCATAAGCAGTTCGGGAACAATTAATTTATTTGCAATTATATTCGGAAGAGAAACACGTTTAATACATCTTACAATCAAATAAATAAAATAAAACAGCCACGGCCCGCGATAAGCTATTATCATCGGAGTTTGATACAAGCAGGCTTCAAGGGCAACAGTCCCCGAAGCAAGAATTAACGCATCAGACACACTCAACAGCGCCTGATTTTCACCTTTTATAACTTTAAACTTATTATTTTTCAAAAATCTGTCATAAATTTCATCAGGTAAATTTGGGGCATGAGAAATACAAAACTGTAAATCCGGATGTTTTTTTGCAAGATTATCAGCAGTTTTTATAAAAGTTTTCATCAAATACTTTAATTCAAACTCTCTTGAGCCGGGGAAAATCGAAACAAGTTTTTTATTTATATCAAGTCCGTGTTTTTCAAAAAACTGTTTTCTGTCAGCTTTAACAGGCAGCTGAGAAACAAGCGGATGTCCGCAGTAGTGAGTTTTTATACCATAGCTTTCATACATTTCTTTTTCAAAAGGGAAAATACATAAGACCTCATCAATATTTTTTTTAATAGTTCTTATACGCCACTTTCTGCTTGCCCAAACCTGAGGAGGAATGTAATAAAAAACTTTTATCCCCGCTTTTTTCAAGAATTTTGATATACTAAGGTTAAAGGCGCCGTAGTCAATTAATAAAACCAAATCAGGCTTATAGACCTTTGTAAGATAATCAACAACTTTTTTCCCGAGTATGAAGTGGTTAAAGACTATAGAAGGCGAAAGCCCGACAGCACCCATTTTTTTTTGGTCGGAAAATATTTTTACACCGGCAGCTTTTAAATTTTCTCCGCCGACACCTTCTATTTCAATGTCAGGATTTATTGAACGCAGAGCCTTAACAACATGAGATGCGTGAATATCGCCTGAGTATTCGCCTGTAACAATAAAAATCTTTTTCATATTATACAGCCATTATAACAATATTATTTTCGTCCGCAAATTGAATTACTTTTTCCTGATCAACAATAATAGTTTCATTGGCTTCCACTGCTATCAAATCAGCTTTATACCTTTTCATTGTTTTTAAAGTTTTCAAACCTATTGCAGGAATATCAAAACGTTTATCCTGAGATGGTTTTGCAACTTTTACAACAACAGCATCTTTCTTTGCCAGCTTAGAGCCGCGCTTGATACACATATCAGTGCCTTCAATGGCTTCTACAGCCATTATCATTTTATCTTTTATTACGACAGACTGTCCTACATCTATTTTTCCCATCTCTTTTGCAAGCCAGAAACCGTAATTTACATCTTCCAACTGAGCTTCTGTAGGTTTAATTTTTCCGAGAACTCCTGACGGGATCATAAGATTTTTAATAAAAATAGTCTGATCCAAAACAGTAATACCGGCCTTTTCAAATTCTTTCACAATCAAAAGCATAACCTGATCATCATTAAGCCTTTGAGCTTCCTGCAAAAGTTCAATAGCACGTTTATCAAATTTATGAAGCTGGAGTAAAACACGTTTATGCACTTTTCCGAGAAAAGTAGCCTGCTTTATCTGCTCATCTTTTAATATCTGTTCAATCCTGTTAACTTCACCGGGATGGCAAGAATAAACTTTTGAACAATATTTTTTAAGCTGTTTCAAATTATCTTTTGCAAGAGATATACAAATAACTTCAAATCCGTTTTCTTTCGCATACTGAGCCATTTTGACAGGCAAAGTTCCGTCGCCGGCTATCAATCCTTGTTTATTTTCTAACATCAATGACACTTTTATTTTCCTCTTTTACTGAATTATTATATCACAACTATTATCTTTTGAGAGAATTTATCTCTTCAACTTCCGCATCCGTAAAAAGCTTTGCTCCGCCAAGCAGTTTTGTATTAAATACTACCTGTGCATACGATTCTGCAAGCTCAAGTTTTAAAAACGCATCTTTTAAAGTTTTATCACCTACAATAAATCCGTGATTAGCCATTAAAACAGCATCATAGTCTTTAAAATATTTTGCAGTTTTTTCTACCAAATCCATAGATGACGGCAAGCCGTAATCCGCAAGAGGGATTTGTCCGAAATAAAAGACATTTTCCGCCATAACCGGCTCATCCAAAGGTATTCTGCAGCATGCAAACGAACTCAGATAAGGAGAATGTACATGAATAATATAATTAACATCAGGCCTTAATTTATAAAATGCAGCATGAAGCATTTTTTCAGACGACGGTTTTTTATCACCCTCAGCCAGATTTCCGTCAAAATCCATTAAAACAAGTTCATCCTCGCTTAAGTATCCGTTTGCAGACCCGCTTGAAGTTATCAAAATTTTATCGCCAAATCTTGCAGACATATTACCCGAATAACCGGGGGTAAAATTTTTCATTCCCGCAAGCTTTCCGTATTCAATTAATTCCGACTTTAATTTTTTTAACTTATCCATACTAAATTGATTCCTTATCAGGATCTTCCAACTCTATCACTTCAGCATACATCATCTTTTTAGGTGAAGTAGATGCAGCGGGCTGATTTTCGACATCAAAAACCTTTAATTCAGGTTCTTCCCGGTCACTTTTTGCAAGCCTGTCAGGATTTTTTATAACCATTTTATCAAATTCAAGAGACGACCCCTTTGTATCCATTGCAATTACAAATGAAAAATAAGTCTGCTGGCGAACCCAGTCATAACCAAAATTTATCTTAAAATCGTCAGGTCCTAGAGCAATAATGAAAGAATTTTCCTGAAACATTTCCCCGTTAGGAGAATCTCCGGTAAGCGTTAAAGTCCCTGACCAGGCAAGAGTAACATATTTATGCACTCTTAAAGCTTCTCTCAGATAAACACTGGCATGACCATATCTGTACATATCATACATCTGCATAGGGGTACCGTCCTGATAAGCAGTAGCATAAAAACCAATATCCTGCATCCAGTACTTATATTGAGTATGCACTCTGGGCCCCAATCTTCCTACAAATTGGGTATCACCTGTTCCGTATAATGCAGCACTCCCCTGCATCACCAATGCCAAATCAAGATACCTTAAACGTTCCTTATCTTCATATTTAAACAGAGACTGGCTGACTTCTGCCATATATCGTGTTCTTAATGTTCCGATGTCAGCCGGAGCAATGTTCTCACCATGCCTGTTAGCGTCGTTATTTTGCATATAGCCGATACCAAAACGATGAGAAAAAGTTAAGTCCAGTCCGTCGGCAATAGTTGAAGGAACAATGGTTCTGTCCTTATAAATTAATTCAGCATTGTATTTAGGCATTCTCGGGCCGAAGAACCATTCATCCATATACGAATTAACACCGTACTGCATATATAATTTATCATCAAAGTATTGTTTACCTTTCATCATAAATATATCAGCAGATGACCCGTAACCTAAATCTGTATAGTTTGTTGCACTGCGATACTTTAACAATCCGCCGAAGCCTATACCGCTTTTGTTATTCAAAATAGGCAAAATTTTAACGGTAGAACCATCCTGCAATGGAGTATCAAATACAAAGCCCGGGCCTATATACATACCGAGCTTACCGCGCGAACCGAATTCAGGATAGTTAGCCTCGAAGAATTCGCGTTTTTTATTAGTATGAGCAGTAATAGAAGGGATTGTAAATAAATCAAAATCACCGTAGCGGATTTGAGCTTTTTTTAAAGTAATAACATCATTATTCTTTTTTGCATTAACATAAATTTCCTTAGCCTTAATGTTAACAGAAGTATCCCCAACCTCATCAGTTATGGAAGACCTGTCTTCATCATCAATAATCATTCTGTTAAAATTATTACCGCCTATCATCTTTGTTTGCAAATTAAGAATATAAGATTCTTTCGACTCTATTTTTCCGTCATGAAGAATTATTTTGTCGCCTTCCATTTCGGATTTTCTTGCAGTAACGGTCATAAAAGACTGCTTGGTATTCATATTATCCATAAAAGCAGTTTCTTCGTTCATATTAACCTGCATATATTCGCCGTACATGGTATTACCGTCACGAACAAGTTCAACATTCCCATAGGCCTTCAGAATGTTGGAATCTTTGTTATAAATCATTTTATCAGCTTTTAAGGTTACATTTTGCTGCGGAAAGATTAAAACGGGATTTCCTGTTGCAATAATATTTTGGTTTTCATCATCGTAATCAATATTATCTGCATCCAGCAGAATATGTTTTGATGTTACCTGTTCTTTAACTCCGCCTTCTAATTCTAAAGTAGTTTCCTGCTGATCAATATTTTTTTCTTCGCTCTCGTTATTAATATTTTTTTCTTGTTTTTTAGAAGAAGCTTTTTTATCTTTTTTAAATGGTTTAAAATTAATATTAAAATCTTTATCTAAAATATTTTCATCTTCAGCATCCATTTCAGCCTGAAGCTGCTTTTCTTTTTCTATTAATTCCTGAGTTTTTTGGTAATCTTTTTCACGCAGATAATTTGTTACTTTTACACGAACCTTTTTAAATACCGGTGTGCCTTTTACAGGTTTTGTCTGGTTGCCGCTTTTAACTTCAACTTCCGGGAGCGGCATAAAAGGAGCTTCATAGAAAGTTTCATTAAATACTTTTTCCAAATCGGCAGGGTTTTCTACCAACTCCTTTGAATTTACGGAACAAGGAGCTAATGACAAAATTAATAATGTTATAAATAAATATTTTCTCAATTTTCCTGCCTTTTTAAATATAATTTAACGGATTATTAGGCTTGCCGTTAATTCTTACTTCAAAATGAACATGCGGTCCTGTACTGTAACCAGTTGTGCCCTCATATCCGACAACTTCGCCTTTGTTTACAAACTGTCCCTGACCAACTCTTATAGATGACATGTGTGCATAAAGGGTACTTGTAGGTTTTCCGTTTACTATCCCGTGATCAAGAATAACAACTTTACCGTAACCGCCGTACCAGCCTGAGTATATCACCTTACCGGAATTTGATGCTTCTATGCTGCCCCTGTTAGGACCTGCAATATCAACCCCGGAGTGAAAGGTTCTGCTGTTAAAGATTGGATGGGTTCTCCAGCCAAAAGGCGATGTAATTCTGCCTGATATCGGCTTAAGAAATCCGGCCGAAGTAACTCTTACATTTGAACCGCCTTTATTACGTGCAATCATGCTTTGAATACTCGCTGACTGTCGTGCAAGTTCTCTCTCAGCCTGTTCATATGTACGCCTGTCAGTCTTATATTTGTTAATCATACTCTGGTTCATCGCAATAGCTGATTTTATATCTTTTTTCTGGGAATTTATTTCCTCAATTGACTGTGCCAGAGCAATCTTTTTAGCCTCAACATCTTTTTTCATAGAAGCTATTCGTTCAGATTTGGCTTTGACTGCCTGAATTCTTGCATAATCTTTTTTAAGCACTATTTTTTCAAAATAAAGAACATCAAGCAATGAATTCAAATCTTTTGCGGTCAAAATAAGTTCAAACATACCTGTACGCTGATTTTTGTAAACCTGTCTTATCCTTTTGCGCATTTGAATATTTGCAGTATTAAATTCTGCAATTGATGCTGTCAAATCTCTTTCCATCTGAGCCAGCTGTCTTTCAAGCTGTGCATACCTGTTTTGGGAAGATTGCAGGTCATTTGATGCCTGTTCAAGCTTCTGCTGGTTTTTATAAAGCTTGTTTTTTTCAAGATGTTCCAAAACCTTCAAACGTTTAATTTTTTCATGCGTTACGCGCTGTTTCTGTTGAATATTTTTCAACTGGTCAGCGCTTGCAAAAAGGCCTATATTTCCTATAAGCAAAGTCAACACAACTATAAGTAATTTTTTTATAAATTTTCTTATATTCATAAATCCTTAATTTATTTTACCAAAAGAGGCAGCATCATCAAACCTACAGTCCAGGCGATAAAAGTTACCGCAATCACTGCAACAATAGCTCTTTGGTGTTTTCTAAAAAATTCCATCCTGTTCCCCTTAAGTTATAATATAATCAGATTGTACTATAAAAATATTTGATTTGCAAAATTTTAAAAAATCTATTAATATAACCTTATGGAATTTATAACTGAAACAGCCGGTAAAAAAGAAATACAAAAACAAGATATAGGTATTAACCCGTTTCTGATTGAAAATAATTTAGAAAAGATTGAACAGATAATTGAATTCTTTAAATCTGACAACAATTTACTTATTGTTAACGGTTTTATGGGTACCGGTAAAGTTATGGTTGTTAATCAGGCTCTTTCGTTTTTGAATGAGAATGTAATAACTCTTAGATACAATTGCTTTGAAACAACTATTCTTGATGATATTCTGCTTGAATTTTTTGACAATTTCAGAAAACTTACCGTTCAAAATGTAATTAAAGTTCCTAAAACAAAAACTGAAAACTTTACACAAAAAATTAACGCATATTTTGAATCAATTGACAAACCCGTCGTTATTATATTGAATTCTTTTGAACAGATAATAATTGATAACAAACAGGAAATTTTAAATTTTATTTTCCACCTTTCCAAATATAAAAATATAAAAACAATATTAATAGGCAGAAAATTTGATTTAAATGATTTTAAAACAGATTACGAAAAAATATCCGTAGGCGCACTGGAAAAAGGGATATTTGAAAAATATTTAAAATCCGAAGATTTTAAACAAATAGGACCGCTGTCGGATGAACTTTACAAATACACAAGAGGTTATTATTTATATACGACTCTTTCAATAAAAATTATGCAGATGAGAAAACTAAATCTGACAGAATTTTTATCAGGATACACAAAAAGTTTTCTCTCTTTTAATGATTTTATACTCCGTGAGGGGCTGTCGCTTGTAGATCCTGTAAGCGGGCATTTGTTCAGATTTTTAACTATTATACGGCATCCTGTTAATGTTAAGCTTTTAAAAACTCTAAACCTCTACGACGCCGATAAAATAGGATATTTTGTCGATAATCTTGTTCTGACACGCGAGGGCTCACTGATATATCTTCAGGATTACTACAAAGTTATTGCGGAAAATTCTATTGCAGAAAATATTGCCGTAAAAATTCACAAAAACTGCGTGGAACTTTACAATACTCAGCTTCCGTTGAAGCCCTTGGAAAGAGACTTGCTCATTTCTAGACAAACAATGCGTAAAGAAATTGAGTACCACAGTATTTTTATCCCTAAAAAGCCTGTACTTTCTCAAAAACCTGTACCAGAAATCCAGTTCATGGAACAAAAAATAAATCCGCAGGAAATCCCTCATACAAAACAGGAAAAGGATGAAAAGATTAAAAATATATCTTTTGTATTTGACTCGGAAGAAAACGAAATGGCAATTATGAATAAAATTGCAAATTCTATAAACAATTTTGTTGATATTTCAAATAAAAAATCCGAAGCACTTGAAGAAATTAAAAATCTTCATCTAATAGATTTGATAAACCTTGCGAAACAGGAAGAAAAAAACTTTAACTACGCTAAAGTAGCTATGATTTACCAGAAAGCTTTAACACTTAACACAGACGACGATTATTACACATTTCTTCCGACAATGTACACAAAACTTGCAGAAGCATTTAAAAATATGTCTGATTGGTTCAATTCTCTCAAATATTTTGAACTTGCAACCGAATTTTATATTTCAACAGGGGATATTGAAAAAATTGAACAATGCAGATATGAAATTGCTAATATTTATTACATAACATTTAAACGCGACAGAGCGGAAATTATCTTAAATGAAATTTTAGAACAAAGAGACAAGTTATCTGAAAATCTGTTGATAAAATCAGAACTTCTGCTTGCCTCAATTACAGGAGAAACCGTAAAAAATATTATTCCGGCAAATACAAATGCTATTGAAAAACCGGTTCTTGCCGAACTCTATTTTAAGTGTGCATTAAATTTTGATGAAGAAGGAGATATTAAAAACGCCGTAAAATACTACAAAAAATGCGTTGAAACATCTCAGGATCCGAAAATTAATACCTATCTGTCATCATCACTTTCAAACCTTGCAACTATATATGACGAACATGAAAAATCCGACCTTGCGGTTAAATATTTGGCAGAAAGTCTCAGACTTGATGAAATGACCCAGAATTACAACGGAATATACCTATCATCAATGAAACTTTTCGAGATACTTTCTCTTAAATCACCTGACAAAGCCTTTGAATATTTAAAAAAAGCAAAAGCATGCGCGCAGGAACTAAACGAAACATTTTATATAGCATCGGCAGATTTGGCATTTGGAGATTTTTACTACAACCGCAAAGAATTTGAACAGTCGCTTCAAAATTATATAAATGCATACAAACTTGCTGTTAATAATTTTACAAAAGAAAATATTGCAAAAATAAAAATGCGTATAAGCGAATTGAAATTCAGAATGGGTGAAGATAACTTCAACAAAATAGTGAAAGATTTAAATAATGTACAATAAAGACTTTTACAAAGAATACATACAAACTTTTTTAAATATTAATTCTAAAATAAACCTTATATCAAAAAATGACGAAAAATATTTATGGGAAAAACATATTTTTGACAGTCTGTCTATACAATATTTTTTTAAAAAGTACTTCCCGCAGCACACTTCACCCTGCACTCTTTTAGACATCGGAACGGGCGGCGGATTTCCTGCTGTACCTGTAGCCATGACATACCCCGAAATAGAAGTTTTTGCGCTCGACAGCATAAGAAAAAAAATTAATGCAATCGAAACCATAAAATCAGAACTTAATATTCAAAACCTTCATACAATATGCAATAGGGCAGAAAATATTAATGAAAAATTTGATATAATAACATCGCGTGCAGTTGCCTCCTTGAAAGTAATTACCGGATACGCACTGCCCCTGCTGAATAAAGGCGGATATTTTATCGCATATAAATCAGTCCGTGCGCAGGAAGAAATAAAAGAAGCACAAAAAATATTAGAAAAATTTAATGCAAAAGTTATTGATATAATCCGGTATGATTTACCTTTAGAGGAAAACCATACAAGAAATCTGATAATAATTAAAGCAATAACATAAATATGTTATATGAAGACGATAAGTCTCTAAGACGTTAAGACTATAAGTCATTACGGTGCGCTAAAGCACACGTAAGAAAATAATCCGGCACTTAACGTAGTGAACAATAACTGTAGGCGAAACAACTGCAAAGCCGGCTATTGTCTGAGCGTAAAATCTTAAGACCCTGAAACAAGTTCAGGGTGACTTATAGGAGTAGGTTGGGGTTTCTACCCCAACAAACTTCCTTGTCATCTTTTCTCACCCACCACTTGCATTACACCAGTCTTACTCGCTCGCGTTTAACGGGCACGGCTCCGCTTCCTCTGCAAAGCGGGCGTTCCCTCATGGGTGGGGATATGGAACTTTCCCTTATTAGGGAAGATTTGGACGAATTTCAAACAACCTCAACCTCACCACATCCCTCTCCTTGTAAAGAAGAGGGAGAATAATTTTCCGAAACGAACTTCTGCTCCTAACATCTTCTCGTCTTATCGTATGAAACAATCACCCCTCACCCTGACCCTCTCCCGCAAAGGGGAGAGGGAATAGCTTTTCATGCGCTTTAGCGCATCGTAATGACTTATCATCTTAACGTCTTAGAGACTTAGCGTCGTCCAATAACATATTTCATGCATAAAAAAAACCACTCATTTCTGAGTGGGTCGTTTTCTGCATCCTAATGGTCTCTTTTAGTGTTTATTATTTAGGAGTTTATATGTTTTTGGGGTTAATGAATTCTATTTATATTTAGTGTTT
>CALVEX010000035.1 GCA_944326655.1 Candidatus Gastranaerophilales bacterium
TGTGTAAACGTGATACATTTTTGGTCCTTTCCAGTAAAGTGAAGAGTTAACAATGAGCGGTATTTCTTATTCACATTTCACTCTTCACGCTTCACTTTTTTCAATTTTTTCTTTTAACTCCATTAATTCATATTTAAGTCTGTTTAATTCGCATTTTACCGGATCCGGAATTCTGTTATGCATAAGAACTCCGTTTTTATCTTTAATTTTTCTATGCACAACTCTTCCTGGTACGCCAACGACTGTTGAATATTCAGGCACGTCATCAACGACTACTGAGCCTGCGCCAACTCTGACGTAATCTCCAAGAGTTATGTTTCCGAGAACTTTCGCTCCTGCACCGACAATTACCCCGTGTCCTAAAGTCGGGTGGCGTTTGCCGTGTTCTTTACCTGTTCCGCCTAAGGTTACCTGCTGATAAATCAAGACATCATCGCCTATTATGGTTGTTGCGCCGATTACAACTCCTTCTCCATGGTCTATAAAAAATCTTCTTCCGATTTTTGCTGCAGGGTGAATTTCAATACCTGTAATAATTCTTGTTATATAAGATATTATGCGCGGGATTAAAGGGATATGCCATTTGTAGAGTCTGTGCGCAAAGCGGTAGGCAATTAATGCATGAAGTCCTGGGTAACATAAAATTACCTCAAGCAGATTTTCTGCGGCAGGGTCTTTGTCGTAGATTACCTGAATATCTTCTTTTACCTTTGTTATTCCGCGTTTGAGTACCTTTAGCATTTATTGTTCCTTTGTATTAAAGTTAATACGGTAATAAGTGAATAGGTGAATAAGTTCTTTACAAATGTGGTATCGGAAAATTTTTGTGCGGAGCACTGATATGAACTTATTAACTCATTAACTTATTTACTTATTCACTTTCAAATCAATTTTACAAATTTGCGTTTTCCTGCTTGCAATACTACGCTGTCTGTGAAGTTAAATGTATAAGCCATATCGGTAATTTTTTCACCGTCAACTTTTACACCGCCGCCTTGAATTAAGCGTTTTGCTTCTCCTTTGCTGGCAGTGAATTTTAATTCAACAAGAACATCCAGAATTCCTTTGCCGTTCATACCTGAGATTTCTTCAATGTCATCTGGAATTCCTTTATTTGATACTACATTAATAAAAGCATCCTGAGCGCGTTTGGCGCCTTCTTCTCCGTGGTATTCTGCGGTAATTGTGTAGGCAAGTTTCATTTTTATATCACGGGGGTTAACAGAACCTTCTGCAATTTGTTTGTCAATTGTTTCAAGTTCTTCTTTTGTAGCATCTGTGAGCAGACTGTAATATCTTGAAATCATATTGTCAGGAATACTCATTAATTTCCCGAACATATCAATTTCGCTGTCTGTTAAAGAAATACAGTGTTCAGGATATGTTTTAGACATTTTCACTACACCGTCAGTTCCTTCCAACAAAGGCAGAAGCATTACAAGCTGAGGATATTTTTTACCATATGCTGCTTGAATATCTCTGCCTAAAAGCGTGTTAAATCTCTGGTCTGTTCCGCCGAGTTCGATATCGGAATCAATTTCCACAGAATCATAAGCCTGCATTAGAGGATAGAAAAATTCATGAATTGCAATCGGTTTACCTTCTGCATAACGTTTTGCAAAATCGTCACGTGTCATCATCTGAGCAACAGTGACCTGTGATGCAAGTTTAAGCAGATCCGTAAAAGTCATTTTGTGAAGCCAGTCAGCATTATTTACAACTTCGGCCTTTGAAACATCAAGAACTTTTGACATTTGTTCAAAATAAGTTTTTGCATTTGCTTCGACCTGTTCTTTAGTTAGAGCCGGACGGGTTTCGGATTTTCCTGACGGGTCTCCGACCATTGCCGTTGCTCCGCCTACAATTAAAACAATCTTGTGTCCGAGGCTTTGAAATTCTCTTAATTTTCTCATAACAACAGTGTGCCCGAGATGTAAATCAGGTCTTGTCGGATCCATACCTAATTTTACTCTCAGCGGTGTATTTGTATCATGAGAATATTGCAATTTTACCGCAAGTTCTTCAATACCGCCCGGCAAAACTTCCGCGTTGCGTGTTAAATGTTTTGCCTGTTCAATAAATTCCTCTCTTATTTCCATAAATTTTTCTCCAATTATTAACTTCTGTAAAACAATTATATCACACGCAAAAAAAATTTTTACGGGTTTTAAATAGTATTATGAATAACTCTAATAATATAAATTTCACAGGAATAAAAAATATCGGATATATAAGATTTACACGGCCTACTCTCAGAGGAAACACAAAGTCACAAAGTCTTTCTATGGTTTTGAGTGATGATTTTAACGGGAAAGATTTGAAAGAATTTTATGCTGCGTTAGACAAAATTCCAAAGACACAATACGGCTACGGGCATCCTTTTGCAAAAGATATTCTGAATATTGAATGCACCTCTTTAGATAACTTTAATGTCCTTTTAATAAACGGCCGGCCAATAAAAGTTGATGACGACCACCTTTCGATATTTTCATATATAGCAAGGCTGACAAGAAAAATTGCGGGTATGGATGATAAAAATATGGTTGTTAATAAAACCTATAAAGAATTTGCGGCTGATGAACTGCTTATATTTGGGGAACAAATTTCAAAAATGAAGGAATCCGGTCATTCCGCAAAATCGCTTGACTATTTTCTTAACCGGAGTATTGTAAGAGACGGAGCCAAAAAAGTTAATAGTTTTATTCAGAAAATGATGAATCAATATTTTGGTATTTAATAAAAAAGACCGGATTATTCCGGTCTTTTTTAAATTTATTCCGTAATAGTATTGAGTTCCGTTCTCAATTGAGTAACCTGTGTGTTGTAATATTCAAGCCAGGTTGTATTTTCATCTTTTAAAGACGGTTCGGCAAGTGCTCTTATTCGTTTTTTATCAATGGCATCTAATTCATCCTGAATTTCCTGTATACGTATTGCATTTTGGATTTTTAACTGTTTAACACTTGACTCTTCATCTGTTAGTTTTTTCCAAACACCGTTTTCTTCGCTGTATTTGGTTTCGTCGGCTGCTATAACGTTATTTTGAAAAAGAATTATTCTTTTTCCGTTGCACTGTTCTTCCAAAAGCGTCATCCAATATTCATCTGTAATTTCTATTGCGCCTTCAAAATTTTCTTCATAAAATCCGTAGTCTTTGTTATTTTTTGTTCCGTACTACTTCATCCTTCCTCCTTAATATCCGATTACAATCCAGTTCATGCTGTAGAATAATCCTCCGCTGCCTATTTCAAAACCTGCAAGTGATTGTTGGGTAAAACCTGTATCGGATCTTTCATAACTTGCACCGAAGCCGCGTTTGCTGAAAACAGGGCAGGCCAATGTACTGTATGCTACAGGATATGTAATATTGGATGATGTTCCGTACCCCCATTGTATAGTCAGTCCGTTAGACAGCTTTAAGTATCCTGTTGAACTTTTGTTAACAACACCGCAATGTGAAAACCAATCTGTCCAGGTTTCATTAGATAAATCACGTACGAAAATTTCCGGATTTTCTCCATCACAATACCAGATTTGTTTTATAACAGAATCTTCATCACCTGTTACAATAAGCATCCCGGAAGTTCCTTTCGGAATATTATCCGGTGTGTAATCAGAAGAAAAAATATATGTGCCTTTGGTTGTGTAATCGTCCAAATCGGTATCATATTCTGTTACTGTATGCTCGTTTATTAATTCTGTTTTATCCGCTTTAGAAGTGTTTATTTCTTCAATTTGGTCATTGATATCGGTAACATCTTCTTCAAAAGCTGCTTTGTTTGCATCAATTTTATCAGCCAGTGCAATAAAATTGGCATTGACTTCGCTTGCTTTTGCTTTTGTACCGGGGATAAACGAATATGGTATCATTGAATTAGTCATAAATTCCCTTTCTGACCAATTTAATGAAAAATGTATATTAAAAAAGGCGTTTGAATAACTAATTATACCACGCGTTTGCAAAATCCGTCAATGTTGTGCTAATATTTTTTTATGGCAGTAGGCGTAGATATCGAAGATATTTCAAGATTTAAGGACAAATCGGAAGCATTTATCCAAAGGGTTTTTACCTCTGCGGAGGCTGAATACTGTAAAAAATTTTTGAAGCCGGAGAGCCATTTTGCTGTACGTTTTTGTGCAAAAGAGGCTGTAATCAAAGCTTTGACTGCACTTGATATAACAGAAGTGCAGCTTAACGACATTGAGGTTTTTCATAACGAAAACCAATGCCCTCAAATACGGATTTTAAAAAAACTGGATAAAACCGTAAATTTTCAGTTGAGTTTGTCACATGACAGATCAAAGGCAATAGCTTTTGTTATTGCTGAAGAACAATAGCTTTACTTTTTTTGTAAGACCCGAGAAATCTCATAAATGTTATTTTTTCTTTAATTTCCTGTATTGTGTTCATTATTTTAGGCTCGTGGATGTGACCGTCAAAATTTACAATGAATATGTAATCGCCGAACTGCTGTTTTGATGGACGTGATGCGATATATGAAAGATTTATGTTGTTTTTCATAAAGATTTCAAGAATGTTCAAAAGTGCTCCCGGTTTATTTTCCGTTGAAAATGCAAGCGATGTTTTGTCGTTGCCTGTTGCTTCCGTTTCAAAATCACCAATTAAAATGAAACGTGTCTGATTTGTTTTGTCATCGTTTATATTTTCTTTTAAGATATTGAGATTGTATGTTTCTGCTGTTTTTTTGCTTCCGATTGAAGCATATGTCAGGTTGTAATTTTGCAGGCTTCTGGCGGCTTCTGCCGTACTGGGTGCTTCAATAATATTCACGTTAAACGGCATTTCATTGTGAATAAAATTCTGGCATTGTGCAAGCGCCTGCGGGTGGGAAATTATTCCGGTGATTGAGGAAAATTCCGTTGTTCTGGCAAGAAGACAATGTTTTATCGGCATATAGTATTCAGAGAGAATTCTTATGTTGGGATTTTGGGTCATCATAAGATTATCCATAGATTCTCTTACTGCACCTTCTATAGAATTTTCAACTGCCAAAACTCCGAGCGTATCAGGGTTGTTGTCGACATATTCCACAACCTGTCTTATTGTTGTCAAAGGCGTCGGGTAGGCATTAATGTTAAATTTATCGCAAAAATAATCTTTGGCCATTTCCGTGAAAGAAGCCTGCGGCCCTAAATATGCTACTGATTTTACTGTTTCAAAATTTAACATTTGCGATTACTCCTTATTTTTAATATGATAATTATATCAGATAAAACTATTGAGGCAATATGGATAATATAAAATTTGGAACAGACGGCTGGAGAGCAGTTGTAGGAAAAGATTTTAATCAGGAAAATGTTGAAAGGGTTACAAAAGCAATCGGCAAGTACGTTTTTGATAACTTCGGACTTCATAAAAAAATAATTGTCGGCTTTGACCCGAGGAATAAAGCGGAAGAATTTGCCGTGCAGACCGCTAATCAGCTGGCGAAATACGGTTTTGAGGTTTTATTGAGTGATAAGGTTATTCCGACTCCTGTCCTTGCATATAGTGCAAAACATTTAAATGCCTGTGCTGTTATGTTTACGGCCTCGCACAATCCGCCTGAATATCTGGGGATTAAGTTTATTCCTGATTATGCAGGCCCTGCAACATCTGAAATTACTGATGAATTGATGCTGAATTTGCATGTCCCTTTTCGCGAAACCGGCAGGGGCAGGGTTGAAAGATACAATTTTAAACCCGATTATTTCAAGCATATAGAAAAACTTATTGACTTTGGCAAAATTAAAACATTCGACAAAAACATAATTTTTGACGGACTTTATGCCGCAAGCATAGGGTATTTTGATAAATTGCTGGATATTCACGGAATAAAATATGACAGCCTTCATATGTTTCATGATATAAATTTTGGAGGCGGTATGCCTGAACCTAAACCGAAATTTTTAAAAGAATTAATCGAAAAAGTCAAACAAGCTCCAAATGCCGTCGGATTTGCAAATGACGGGGATTCAGACAGGTTCGGAGTAATAAATGAGGACGGAGAATATGTTTCACCCAATGAAATTATTGCGATTTTGCTTATTCACTTAAAAAAGCATAAAAATTATGCCGGTCCTCTTGTAAAAACTGTAGGCGCAAGTCTTCTTTTAAACAAAGCCGCTGAAAAACTCGGGGTAGAAGTTATTGAAACGGCTGTCGGGTTTAAACATGTCGGGGAAGCTATGAGAAAATATAATCCGATTATAGGCGGGGAAGAATCCGGCGGGCTCAGTATTAAAGGACATATTCCGGAAAAAGACGGCATTTTGGCAAATCTGCTGATACTTGAAGCTATGGCTTATGAAAATAAGTCTCTTGTTGAGCTTCAGAAAGATTTATATGATTTTGTCGGCTGCAGATTTTACAATGACAGGATTGACAAGCATCTTGAAAATTTTGATGAAATAAAACCGCTTCTTGAAGATTATAAAAATAAATCAACAATCGGCGATTTTAAAGTTAAAAGTATTGATACAAAAGACGGTGTAAAATTATATTTTGATGACGATACAAGCTGGATGTTAATCCGTCCGAGCGGAACAGAGCCGCTTTTGAGAATTTATTTTGAAAGCGGCAGCTTAGAAAAATTGGACAAGCTTAGAAGAAGTGCCGTCTAAAATATCGATGTCTGCAGCTCCTTGCCAATAAATCCACAGCTGCTGAAAATATTTTAAATTTTCTGTCCTCATCAAGTGCATCCTGACAAAAATCATGAAGATCTATTCGTTCCTGTGGGTTATTATTAATCTGCTGCGGTCGTCTTTTATTTTTCTGTTGAATGTGTTCCTGTATTTTGTCAAATTCATTATTGTCAAGAAAAATTCCTCCGCAATTATAACAGGTATCTATTTGTACCCCGAATGTTTTTGTTTTTACCATAGGAGTTTTGCATGCAGGACAAATCCGTGTTTTTGTTTCATCAACCGGCATGAAATTTTTATTTTCAATAATTTTTTTTATTTCTGCTGCGGAATTATCTGAAGTTCCGCACTGCTGCAGCTCCTGATTGTCGAAAAAAATTCCGCCGCAATTATTAGCACAAATATCAATATTTATTCCATTATCAGCGAGGAATATTTTTTCCATTTCCTGCCCGCAGGCGGGACATATTATATTTTGGTGTGTGTCTGTCATATTATGCTTTTTTATGTCTTTTAATAAAGTGTGTTCTTACATTTTCAAATTCCCCGTAATCGAGAAATATTCCTCCGCAATTATAACATGTGTCTATTGGAATACCATTTGCCTTTGTTCTGACCATTGGTATTTTACAGTTAGGACAAATACGTGTTAGTGACATATTCGCCGGAGAAAATTGTTTACCTTCCAGTGCTTTTTGGATTTCGGAAATATCATCGTCATATTCGCTGAATTCCTGTATCTCTTGATTATCAAAATAAATACCGCCGCAGCCGTTATCGCATATATCAATATTAATTGATTTACTTTTAATAAATATTTTACTCATTTCTTTGCCGCATGCCGGGCAGGAAAGCTGTTTCTGTGTATCGGTCATGGTGTTCTCCATTTTTTATTGAAATATTATTCTGTCTAACATTTTCAGGAATTTTGATCGTTTCGCACGGTTCATGTTATTTTTGAGTTCAAGCTGATCAATTTTTGCACCTACTTCATTGTATGTTTCGGACAAAAATGCCTGACGTCTGTCTTGTTCTGTCGGATATTCGCTGCGCATTTTTGTTAATTCACCGTGATCAAAGAATTTTGCACCGCAATTATAGCATTCATCAATTATAATATCTCCTTTGACACTCACCGAATTTTTTACCATGTTATTCCCGCATACAGGACAAACACGGGTTAGGCTTTCATCAGTTTTTTCAAAAGTTTTGTTATTTACAACTTGTTTTAATTCATCAATATTTTCGGAATTTTCATCAAACTTTTTTAATTCGCGGTTGTCAAAGAATATTCCGCCGCATCCGTCAAGACATACATCAAGATTGATTCCGTGTTCATTTATAAAGATTTTGGTCATTTCTTTGCCGCATGCCGGACAGTTTATAATCTCAGTTGTATCGTTCATTTTATTTTTTCTCCGTTATAAGTTTAAAAGTCCGGATTTCGTGTCTGTTTAGAAAGGCTGGAAACTAAGAAAAATTGCGCCTCAAAAAACTATTGATAACGGCCTATCTTCTTACCCTCTTATCTTCCTTCCTTCATTCTACTTTGTTTCCGAGCTTTCAGACAAATTCTTTAAAATAGTATAAGAAGCATCCCAGCCGTTTAGCCCGCCGGTAGCTTTGTATTTAGCGATTTGTTTTGCTCTTTCTTTTTTCAGCTTTGCCTGTTCTTTTTCCCATTTAGCAAGTTTTTTGCTGCTGGAATTTCTTTCATCTATTGTAGGCTGAATGTATGCAAGAAAATTTTTGTATTCCTGGCAGTTATATCCTGCTTTTACTTTTGACGGGTAGTTGTATGCAAGATAATCATAGATATACATTGTTCTTTTGAAGTTATTAGGCTGGCTTTTCAAAAGGTCAAGAGTGCTGCCGGGCATCTTACCGAGAACAACAATCATTGCAAGCGGATTGTAGCCTGCCTGGATCATTAAATCAACTCCTGTTATATCTGCATTCATCTGGTCTTTTTCAGACATATTGTTTAGTGTAAGTTCGTTAGCAGCCAGTGCTGTTGTTTCAAGACCGGTGTCAACAAAACTTCCGGCAATAGCTGATGTTATATTGGAAACCAGTTTTTTCTTAGAGGCATTTGCATTAATAATTGCGCCTATTTCCTGTGATATTACTGCTGCAACTTCATTGTCGTTGCCAGTATAGCCGAGATTTGATTTTTGTACATAAATTTCATTATTCGTATTTGATGTACTGTTAGCAACTTCTGTTTCAGTTACAACAAAAGTCGTATCTGTCGGGAGACTATTTTTTGATAAAACTTGTTTCCCTACTGTCGGAACTCTGTCAACTGCACTCCATGTTGCTGCCAGTGAAGGCGTTACAAGTGATGCTGCCAAAAATAGTGATAAAATAATCTTTTTCATTTTTTTTTACTCTTTCCGTCGATTTTTGTTTGATTTTTATAAACCATTAGTCTGACGATTCGCCTCGTTTTTCTATCTTTTCATTTATTTCTAGTCCAGGAAGA
>CALVEX010000036.1 GCA_944326655.1 Candidatus Gastranaerophilales bacterium
GTCTGCCTTCGCCCTTTGAATACGGCAAAATATCCTGACGGGAAGCAGAGAAACCGCTTATAATTGCCATATCACCTATTCTTATATTTTGATGGAATACACTCATACCGCCGACAAATGCGCCGAAACCTACATGAACATGTCCGCCTAACGTTACGAGATTTGCTAAGATTACCTCATCTGCAAGAACACAGTTATGAGCGACATGAGAGCCAACCATGAGCAGGCATTTTTTGCCTATTCTTGTTGTAAAATCCCCGCAGGCAGCGCCTCTGTGGACAGTTTCGTTTTCTTTTATAATTGTTCCGTCACCGATAACAACTTTTGTAGGTTCACCCTTGTAGCCCAAATCCTGAGGTTCTGATCCTATTGTTGCAAACGGAGAAATCGTACAGTCATCGCCGATTTCTGCAAATTCAATATGAGCATTTGAAATTACTCTTGTTCTGTGCCCTATTGTAACATTTTCACCTATAACAACGTATGGTCCTATTATTGCGTCATCTGCAATCTTTGCGGATGGATGGATAATCGCGGTTTTGTCTATCATTTTTTTACCCTCTTCGTCAACTTTAGTGCTGCTTATTATTTTTTTGTCCTAGGCTTCGCCTCCGTCTTTTACCTTAAAATCAATTATAGTACAAATTAGAGGTTATAACAATATTTTTATATTATTTTAATATAAATCCGTTAGCTTTGTTGTGTACTTCAAGTGACAGTTCAAATCCGTCATCCAATGCTTTGTTTACAATATTGATAAATTCTTCACACCTGCTTTTTGCCGCAAAGACAGCTAAATTTATGAAGTCCTGCTGTGCTTCTTCTGTATATTGAACTTTATATCCGTTTTTATCCGTGTTTTTTAAAACTATCATAGAGGCAAAATCCAGGAATTCATTATAGGTTTTGGTATTCTTTGGTAAAGGTTTCATTTCTTTCAGACCGCCCAAAATCAGCATAACCGCAGTCTGGTACGTATCAGCCATTACATTGTTTATTCCTTTGATGTCTGTATATTTTCTACATATTTTATCGGCATTTTCGTCTATTGAACTTTTAAAAGTATATGGATTAAATACAGTATCATTATTTAAAGTTCCCGGTTTCATTCCGGCTTTTTCTTCAATAAATCTTGTCA
Organism: Candidatus Gastranaerophilales bacterium; assembly: GCA_944326655.1. Taxonomy (GTDB): domain Bacteria; phylum Cyanobacteriota; class Vampirovibrionia; order Gastranaerophilales; family Gastranaerophilaceae; genus Stercorousia. The sequence goes on from CALVEX010000036.1 coordinate 1,139, forward strand.
ACCGGGTCGGAACTGACCTTACAGTCAAAAATGTTTCATTTTCTTCTTTAACTTTTTTCCACGCATACTGCATATTTTTTGAAAAAGATTTGCGCGCCCATTCATTTCGTCCCCAGAAAGCATCCATTACAGCAGACTGTTTTTTACTGAGATTTTGTGGAGCTTCAAGATTAAAACTTTCAATGTTCAGTGATTTTAAAAATTGTGATAAAGCGGCTTTTATCCTGTCTGCTCCGAAAATATTCCATGCTTTTTTCAAAACACGCGTTAATTCCTCAGACTTTTCGGGATTTTGTCTGTAAAATTCTTTCTGCCTTTCAGACATTGCATAAATTTTTTCGGGATGTTCTTTATAATATTTTTTCAAACTTTCGGAAATTCTATTTCTATGTTCGGCAGAAAGCGGACCGCGTTTGATGTAAACCGGTTCTTTCTGCTCTATTTGAGCTTTTCTGTCCAATGCTGCAAGACGTTTTTCTGTCATTTCACGGGTAAGGCGTTCATTGTACTGCGGGTCGGAAAATTTTAGGATATGACCGTAATCTCTGCTGGCAAGAGGAATATTGAGTTTTTTCATTGTATGGTATAAATCCTGCCCGTCTGCGTATCGTTTTAAATCATTTGTTGAAAATCCTTCCCCCCAGTAAAGTTTTATCAACTGGACGCTCAAATCTTCATCATTGTCAAAGTATTCAAGTTCTCCCTTACGGAACTTATCTATTATTGAACCGGATTTGGTATTTACATCTTCTGATGAGATAACATCTTTAAATTCCGGGAATTTTGCTTTAATTTCATCAAGAGTAAAGCAGTCTTTGAGTTTGGCAAAATATTCTTTATGAATTCCAATTAGTGTCTCTTTTGCCTTATTGCCTTCTTCAAGAATCATTCCTGCCCATTCTCTTATGTTTGGAGGGTATAAAGATGTGTTTTTTTCAGCAAGTTTGTCAAGCTGTTTTACTGTCTGGGCCAGGTCAAGGCTGTAACCCCCAGTAAACGCCAAATACTGTGCGGTTGTCGGGAGTTGTGTATTTGACATCACGGGTTTTTGTTCTGTTTGAACAGGGTTTGATGTATATTTATAAGTATTTAATTTAGGGGTAAAGTATTGTATATTTGTAATTTTCATTGTTTTCTCCGCATTATATAAATATCGTAAAAATTTTTTTTGACTATAAAAAAGTAAATCTTAACAAAGATTTACTTTTTCGTAATTATCCCTTTACATACACAAAAATAAAATAAATTTGTCATTCTGAGCCTAAAATATGATATTTTTCGGGCTATGCCCTCAGAATGACAGGCGAAGAATCGCATAACTATTCTGTACGTCAAAGGATAAATCTATTTAAGAGCAAAAGTCATATCTGCTTCAACGCATACTTTACCGTCAACTTTTCCGATGCCGTGAGCTTTGCAGACAGGTCCTTTTACTTTTACTAGTTCAACTTCCATTTCAAATTTGTCGCCGGGTCTTACGATATTTTTAAATCTTACGCCGTCAACCCCTGCATAAAGAGTCAATTTCCCTGCGAATTCGGGCATTGTCATCAATATAGGTGCTGAACACTGTGCCATAGCTTCTAATTGTAATACACCTGGCATGATAGGATTGTTCGGGAAGTGCCCCTGGAAAAATTCTTCATTCATTGTTAAATTTTTGTATCCTTTGGCACTTTTACCCGGAATACATTCTGTTATTCTGTCCACTAATAAAAATGGATATCTGTGCGGAATCATTTTCATAATATCCATAATGTCAAAACTTAATGCTTCTGTTTTAGTTTCTTCTGTCATTTTTCTCTCCTTATTTTATGTTTTATCTGTTTGACTGAAATCGTTTGGAATTAAGATGTAAATACTGAATCAAGTTCATAATGGCAGATCTTATTTACATTCAATTAATTTATCTTTCAACATTTTTGCTGTTTTAATATGAACAGCATGTCCTGCCTCTTTTACTAAAATTTGGCATTTTAAATTCAGAGGGTTTACACCGGTAAGGTATAAATCTCCGATTAAATCCAAAATTTTATGTTTTATAGGTTCGTTATCAGAGCGCAATTCAGATGTGTAGCCTTTATCCTGAAGTCCTAACGTGTTTTCAATTGTTACTCCCTGAGCAAAGCCGAGCATCTGGAATTTTCTTAAATCCTTGTAAAACCCGAAAGTTCTTGCTTCAATAATTTCCTGCTTGTTTTTAGGATTATAGCATACCCAGCGGCGTGTTAAATCCGGATGGTCATAATTTACCGCATAAGAAATATATAATTCTTTATCAGGCAATATTACAAGACTTGTTTTTCCGTTCAGGTAATAAACGGGTTCTGACACCGTGTAATGTTTCGGTTTTTCAAACAAATGCTTTTCAATTCCCGCTTTTTCAAAAAGTTCCACCCACTTTTTAGAACTTCCGTCAAGTGCGGGAACTTCCATTTCATCCATACAGATATCAATGCTGTCAATCCCGCAAAAAGCAAGGGCTGCCGTTAAATGTTCCGTGAGCATTGCTTTTGTGTTTTTATTTCCTAAAACAACGCAATGATCAGTTGCTAATACATTATCAACGCAAGCTTCAAATGGTTCGGCACCATTGATAAAATATCTTATTTTTCCGGTTTTTGACGGAAAAAAGTTAACCGTGCAAGGCTTATTTTTCATAAGCCCGTTGCCGGATATTGAAATTTCTTTAAGAATTGTGGTCATGATTGATATTGTCCTCAAATTCTTTCAAAAGCGGTTCGTATTTTCTGAATTTTGCAAAGATTTCCTGAGCGTCTTTCATTGTCTTAACCTGCTTGATAAAATCTTTTCTCGGCATTGCGGGTATTCCGACAACAATTGATTTTTCCGGGAATGATTTTGTAACGCCGGCTTTTGCAGTGATAATTGTATCGGAACCTATTTCAATATGGTCTGCCAGACCTGCCTGACCTGCAATTGTCACTCTGTCGCCGATAACACAGCTTCCTGCAATTCCGACCTGTGATACGATAAAGCAGCCTTTGCCGATTTTGCAGTTGTGGCCTATCATAACAAGGTCATCAATCTTTGTATCATCGCCGATTGTTGTATTTTCGATTGTCCCTCTGTCAATTGCGGTATTTGCGCCGATTTCTACATTGTTGCCTATTTCTACAGCCCCGATTGAAGGGATTTTGAAGATAACCTGTTTTGTTAAGGCTTCTTTGATTTCTCCGTCTTTTCTTGCCTGTTCGATGTTATCGGGATTTTCTGTGACAAAGCTGAAACCGTCAGCCCCGAGAGAAACTCCATGGTGAAGAATTACATCATTGCCGACCTTTACTCTGTCACCGATATTCACCCCCGGATGGAAGAAGCAGTTTTTTCCGATTACAGCGCCCCCTCCGATGTATGAATTAGCTAAAATCTTTGTATTGTCCCCGATAACAGCATCATGCGAAATTACAACATTCGGGCCGATTTGAACATTCTCGCCTAATTTAGCCGTTTCATGTACAACTGCTGTGGGATGAATTCCTTTGTTAACTTCCGGAGCAGTATAGAATAAATTTAAAAGTTTCATCATTGCAAGTCTTGGTCTTTCAACTTCTATTGTTGTAAAACCGTCAATTTGAACTCCCAAAGGAACAAGTGCTGCTTTGGCTTTTGATTTTGCAAGATTTGCAATTTCTTCTTCGCCTAAAGCAAGAGCAAGAGTATTTTCATCAGAAAGCAGAGGCGGAGCAATTTGTGTAATTTTTACATCCTGAACTTTTGTAAGCATTCCTCCTGTGATTTGTGAAATTTCTTCTAATGTAAAGGTTTTCATATATCTTCTCCTTTGTTTTTAAATAAATTCTAGTCTAAATTATTATTTTTCAACGATTCATCCCAAATCTTTAAAATTGTATCGTGCAGGTCTTCCCAATTCGGATTATCAGCTTTTATCATTGATATTAAATCCGATTTATTCATCTGTTCCATTTCTTTTTTTCTGATAATTCCGTCTTCAAGGTCTTTAAATTTTTCGTAATAAGCAAGTTTGTTTGTAGCAAATTCATTTTCAAATATTTTAGTTAATTTATTTTTAATTTCATGCATATGGAGTATGAGATTTGAGGTTACGCCTATTTTTAAGTTTTCACCCGGTTTATCAAACAATATGTAAACATAAGCACTCATTACCTGTTCTCCTTATTAAACATTTTGCATTTTTTCAATAGTTTTTGTTGTAGACTTGCCTTCCACAAATTCAATAAACTCGACTCTTGTTCCGTTTTTCTTCATAATATCGGCTTCAGGAAGAGTTTCCATATTGTAATCTGCGCCTTTTGTATAAACATCAGGCTTAATTTCATCCAAGAGATTTTTAGGACTGTCTTCATCAAATAGTACCACATAATCAACGTATCTCAAAGCGCTTAATATTTCAGCCCGGTCATTTTCGTTATTTACGGGGCGGGTCGGCCCTTTGATGCTTTTTACGGATTTGTCGGAATTTAACAAAACAATAGAGTAATCCCCGAATGATTTAGTTTTTTTCAGATACCGGACATGTCCTACATGCAGAATATCAAAACAACCGTTTGTACAAACAACGGTTTTGCCCGATTCATGGATTTTGTCAACTAAAGCTTTTATATCTTCTCTCTTTATCAACATATCCGCTAACCTTAGTTTATACAGTCAATTTTAGCAGAAACATTGCCAAAAATACCTAAAAGTTACCTTTTGTTAAGCATAAATAAAACCCGCCTTGGCGGGTTTTATTTAAATCTTACGCAATTTGTAATGTTTGATCAAGATAGTCGCATGTCAATCTCGGAAGATCAACATTAATCTCCTTAGATTTGTCTGGTTTTACAATCTGTTCGGATTTTGCTTCCTGATGTTTTTGATTTTTAATTTTTTCCATAATAATTTGTCCCCTTAATTTTGTCCCATATTTTTATAAAAACAAAGTCTATAAAAATATTGCTAATTTGACCGGTAAATGTTAAGTTTTGTTAATTAAGATATATTTAGTATATTTATTATATACATGAAAAAAGCTGCATTTCAACAATTTTTTTACAAATCCTTACAGTATTTAATGCGGCTCCTATGCGGAGGTTGTCGGCAACGCACCAGAGAGATATTCCATGTTCAAAAGCCAGATTTTTTCTTATTCTTCCGACAAATACCGGGTTAATACCGGATGCGTCATATGTTGTCGGGTATTCAAAATTATCCGGGTTGTCAATAACCTGAACTCCGAATGAATTTTTTAAGATTTCACGAACTTCATCGGGTGTAATTTCGTTTTTAAATTCGATGTCAACGGCTTCGGAGTGCCCGTTGTACACAGGAACTCGTGCTGCTGTACATGAAATCGGCAAACTGGATGGAAGATGAAGAATTTTCTTTGTTTCGTTAACAACTTTCATTTCTTCTTTTGTATATCCGTTTTCCGTGAAAACGTCAATTTGCGGAATTACATTGAAAGCAATCGGTTTTTTGAAACATTTATTTTCAAAACTTTCACCGGCAAGACGCGCTTTTGTATTTTCCGTAAGCTCGTTAATTGCGGCTAAACCTGCGCCTGATACTGCCTGATAAGTTGACACGATTAATCTTTTCATCGGATTTTTGTCAATGAGAGGTTTTAAAACAAGCATTAATTGTGAAGTTGAGCAATTCGGGTTTGCAACAATACCCTTGTGGCGCCGCAAATCTTCATCATTAACTCCTGCAATAACGAGCGGAACATCATCTTCCATTCTGAAAGCGGATGAGTTATCAACCAGAACTCCGCCGCGTTTAACAATTTCCGGTGCAAAAAGTTTGGAGGTTGAGGCGCCGGCTGAGGCAAGAACAATATTAATTCCGTCAAAACTTTCGGGTTTTGCTTCTTCAACGGGATATATCTTGTCTTGAAATTCAATTGTTGAACCGGCTGAGCGGGCACTTGAAAGAAATTTAATCTCGTTAAATTCAACTCCCAATTCGTTGACAATTTTAGTAATTTCTCTACCTACAACACCTGTAGCTCCTAATATTGCTATGTTTGGTTTTCTCATGTATTCTCCCTTTTTTATTAATTATAACAGAAAAATTAATAAACTATGTATATAAATTTCTTCAAGCACCTGTGCTTCAATTTTATAAAATATTATCTAAACCGTAAACAAAGTCGTTATTTTTATAAATATGCTTAACCGCAAGCAGCACACCCTGCATATAGCATTTTCTGTCCATTGAGTCATGTCTGATTGTCATAATCTGCCCCGAAGAACCGAAAATAACTTCCTGAGATGCAATATAACCGGGCATTCTGACAGAATGAATATGAATATTTGAATAAGAAGTTCCGCCTCTGGCACCTTCAATAGTTTCAGTTTCAGGACAGTTGCCTTTTGTAAAATCATCTTTAACTTCGGCCATCATAGCTGCAGTTTTAATAGAAGTTCCCGATGGAGCATCTTTTTTCTGGTTGTGGTGAAGTTCAATGATTTCGGCATTGTCAAAGTATTTTGCGGCCTGACGGGCAAACATCATCATTAATACAGCGCCTGTTGAAAAATTCGGTGCAATAAGACAGCCTGTATTTTTTTCTTTTGATAAGCTTTTCAACTCATCAATCTGCTCATCTGACAAACCTGTAGTTCCGATTACAATTTTTATTCCGTTACTAAGGCAGTATTTTGCGTTTTCAAAAATGGATTTCGGCTGGGTAAAATCGATTAAAACATCAATTTCACATGCTTTATGAGCTTCTTCTATTGATTTAAACTCAGCACCAGCTATGTCAATCTGGGCAATAAGTTCTGTATCGGGGCAATCTGTAACAGCCTGAACAACTTCTTTTCCCATTTTTCCTAAAGCACCGCACACTGCAACTTTTATCATAGATTTTTCTCCTTATTAATTTTTGAAAAATTGTTCTCAGACGTCATTCTGAACTTGTTTCAAAATCTGGTTAAGATCCTGAAATAAATTCAGGATGACAGATGTTTTTTAAATAATCAAATAAATATATTTTAACTCTATCATAAAAAAAATTTTCTGTGATAAAATAAAAAGTGAAGCGTGAAACGTGAAGAGTGAAAATTATTACTTTTACGCTTCACTTTTTCACTCTTCACATAACAATAAGGA
>CALVEX010000037.1 GCA_944326655.1 Candidatus Gastranaerophilales bacterium
TGTCATGGTCTTCAAAAAATTCGGTAGCCAGAAGGCAGCCTATTTCTGTTGCCCCGTATATTACAATTTTCATAATGTGAATTATATATTAAGCCCTGTATTTTTACAAGTTATTTTAGCAAAAACAGCAGATAAATAATCAAATAATTAATTATTTGAAGGACAATAACCGCAACAATCGGTGAAAAATCCAGTCCTCCGACTGGCGGAATTATTCTTCTGAATATATCCAGATATAAATCTGTTACATCTCTCAAACCTGTAAACGGCTGTTTATACCAGTCAATACGTGGTATAAAACTTAAAAGGCATCTTACAAGGATTAGCCAGAAGTATATTTGGAAAAAACTGTTTACTACAAAAATTAAATTATCAATCATAGTTCACCTGTTTATAGCTGGGAATTTTTTTTAGTATTTCCGCATTCGCAATTTTTTCTTTCATCGGGAATATTTTCAATCATCCGGAACAGCAAGTTTTTAAGATTAGCCACATTTGAATTGAAAACTTCGATTACTTCATGATGAGAAACCGGAGGAACATCTCCTACTAATCCAGCATCATAATCTGTAATCAGGGAAATATTCAACGGACACATGTCGAGTTCTTTTACTAGATATGCTTCGGGGAAAGCTGTCATGTTTATAACTTCCCATCCCTGATTTGTGAAAAATTTTGATTCCGCTTTTGTTGAAAATCTCGGTCCGTTTATTACAACGACAGTTCCTGTTTCATGTATTGTAATTCCTAATTCTTTACCTGTTTTAATAGCAAGCTGTCTTAATTCCGGGCAATAAGTTTCTGCTGCGGAAGGATGGGTTACAACAGGCCCTTCATAAAATGTCGATTTCCTTCCGTCAGTCCAGTCTACAAACTGATCACAGATTACAAAATCTCCGGGTTTTACATGTTTTTGCAAACTTCCGGCTGCACATGGAGAAATAACTCGCTTACATCCGACGGATTTCATAGCCCATACATTTGCCCTGTAATTGATTAAATGTGGTAAAATGGTATGATTTCTGCCGTGTCTTGGCATAAATGCAACTTTATGCTTTCCGACAGTTCCTATAAATAAATTGTCGCTGGGCATACCGTAAGGTGTTTCAACCTTAACTTCTTCAATATTGTCAAGAAATTTGTAAAATCCGGAACCGCCGAATACTCCGATTGTTGCAAGTTGTTTATTTTCCATATATACCTCATTTCTGTTTATATAATAAATAAATTTTATCATAAAAATAATAATTTAAACAAATGTAATTATTCCTTGATGTACAGAAAAGTAATGTGATTTTTTCGCGCCTAACAGTCATTCTGAGGGCATAGCCCGAAGAATCTCATAACCTCACTCCTGCCCTCTCCTTGCAAAGGAGAGGGGGAAAAATAAATTCCTTCCCTTATTAGGGAAGGTTAGGATGGGTTTCAAACAATCCCAAACTTAACCCATCCCTCTTTTTCTCCCCTGCAGCAATATGTATTAAACTTTAAAATATTGAACAGGCGTTTCCCAAGGAGGGGCTTATTTAGTAAGATTGGAAGATAGGAGGGTAAGAAGGTATGCAATTATAGATGAGCAGGGCTCACGAAAAACATGTCATTGCGAGTGTGTGAAACTACCATGGCAATCGCGGAGAGGGAGTTGTATAAATCCTTGAAAATTAGCCGGTTTTACAATTGTTACAATTACACTTAAAAACCGGCTATGACTTGAATTGAGCCGGTCTTGGTTTCAAAAATTTTTATCTTAGGGTTGAAATTTTATTTTTTTGTTATATACTGTTTGTATAATTTCATTCTTAAAAGTTTTTGACTTGTTGAAGAAACGGGTCGTTAGGGAATTTTTAGGGATTTCAATTTACAACGTAGAGGATTACATTTTGAGAAAACTATTACTGTTAACTTTTACACTAATGTGTATGTTATTTAGCCATGCACAGTGTCAGGCAGCTGACGTAAATTCTGTAAAAGCGACAATAGTAAAACATGCTATTGAAATGGGAGTGGATCCTGCAATAGCGCTAAGTATAGCGCGTGCGGAATCAGGATTCAGACACGAAGCAAGAAGTGCTCACGGTGCGGTAGGGGTATTTCAGCTTATGCCGTCAACAGCCAGAAGAATGGGGTATAATCCTTATCTTTTGAATGAAAATATTAAAGCCGGAATTACTTATTACAAAAAGATGTATAATATGTTCGGCTCTGTTGAATTGGCATTGGCAGCATATAATGCCGGCCCGGGAAATGTTAAAAAGTATAATGCAGTTCCCCCGTACGGTGAGACAAGACGTTTCGTAAACAAGATTATGTCTGATGTAAACAGACAAAAAACAAACCCTGACCCTGCTGTGGTTAATGCAAAAAAAGGTGTATATGCTGCACAAATGCCTAAGGCTGTGGTGTCAAAACCTGCAATACATACTCCTTCGGGTCAGTTGACTGATCCCAAAGAACTTCAAGTAGAAGTTTTGGATGAAAAACCAATTGAACTTAAGCTTGAAACTTTAACAGTAGCTATTTAAAAAATTGAAAAAAAAAGAAAAAAAAAGAAAAACTCCTTCATATTGTGAAGGAGTTTTTTTATTAAAATGATCAAAAGTATCCCATGTAACAAAAATTTAACAAAATTTTACAACCCCTGAAACCCTGATATACTCCTCATAGGATAGGATAGGATAGGATTAATTGTGCCTTATTGACTAAAGAAATAGACTTATAAATCCGATATATTGAATAAAATTATTCAATGGAAAGGATAATACCTCATGGGCATGTCAGCGACACAGGCGCGATTATTAAGTATAACAGCACGCATAACGGATAATGAATTGCGTTCACAAATGCTGACTAATTCAAAATTACGTCTTGCGGACAAATCTTCCGATGCAAGCAATGAGTATATGGAGTCTTTAAATTCGGAAAAGTTGGTTTTCACCTCATATAATGAGGACGGCACTAAATTAACATCTAATTTAACCCCTCAGCTTTTATATACGTACCAGCCATTAAAAAATCAATATGGTATTCAAAATTCTGCTGGACAATATCTTGTATCAGGAACAGATGCAAAAAACTATGAAAAATCAAACAGTTTGTATGATTTTTTAAATTGTTACAATTTGGTTGATGATACTTTATATGACG
>CALVEX010000038.1 GCA_944326655.1 Candidatus Gastranaerophilales bacterium
ATATCTTGCCAATATTTTCCTATGTAATGTCGGTGCAGGTGCAGCCCTTTTTCTTTCCGAAAAATTTGAAAAGGCAAAAATAATAAAGCCTTTAACACCTATGAAAAAGCTGGCTGTGGTTCTTACAGGGATTACGGCTACCGGAATAATCGGCGGGAGTTATATTGCAAATTACATAAGCAAAAAGGTGGTTAATCCAATGTTTGGGGAAAAACATGCCGGACATGGGATTTATAACGAGAGAAAACCTGAAGCATTAGATATTGCTCTTCATGCGGATGATATTGCAACCGCCGGAATATTATCGGGCTTTAAATGGATTGAGCCTGCTTTGCCTTTTATGTATTTCATATCAGGCTACAGGGCAGGGATAGGATACCGAAATTGAATAACGATTTTCTACACACCTTCTTATATAAATAATAGCTCTCGTAAAATTACGGGAGCTTATCTTTTTAGACTTCCATTATATAATCGTCCATGACAAATCCCGAGCCAATGTCTGTTACAACGGAATCAATTGTTGCAAAACCCCATTTTTTATATGCATTAATAGAATTTGTATTGTATTTGTTCACCGTAAGCCTAACCGGTTTGCCGCCGGCCAGTTCTTTAATCTTTTCAAAGGCTTTGGTGCCAAGCCCTTTGTGCCTGTATTCTTTTTTTATATAGAGTTTTGAGAGAAACAAATAATCTCCTTTGTCAGAAATTCCGAAATAGCCCGCATTTTCATTATCTGTAACAACACCCTCTCCCGAATTTCTAATGCTCATATTATTCGCATTGAAATTCAACTCTCTTTCATTGGAGAGGGAATTGTTGTATTTAATAAAATAGTATGTATAGTTTTCGTTTTCAATCTGTTCTTTTATTGCATTTTCGGATTGAAAATTTTCCACCATATAATCTATTTGTTCAGGTGAAAGCAGGCAAGTCCAGTATTCATGCCAGATGGATGATGCCAGACCTGCAAGTTCTTTTATTTTATTGTTTTCTACTTTTTGAAATGTAAGCATAATGTTTTAGGAAGTTAATAGGTCAATAAGTTAATAAGTAAAAAGTCTTTTCATTAATAGAATGCTGCTAAAATTTTATCGGGACTTATATCGCAGTTTACACCGAATATTCTCGAAAACACAGTCATAATGTCATTCCGAACTTGTTTCGGAATCTCTATGTTGTTAGACCCTGAAACCAGTTCAGAGCCTGCCCTGAATTTATTTCAGGGGTGACGATTTTAGCTCTTTATGGTGTAAACTGCGATATAAGTCCATTTTATCAGGACTGCTTCTTTAAAGAACTTATTCACTTATTAACCCATTAACTTATTTACTTATTCTATCACCGGTGCAACAAATGTTCTTGCGGCAAGGTCTTTATCAAGCATTAAGAGTGCTTTTTTATCGTCGCCTATAAGTCTTAATGTAGCCAATACATTGCCGACATTGTCCTCTTCTTCAACCTGTTCTTTCAAATACCAGTTTAAGAAAGACATTGCCGCACGGTCTTTAACTTCTTCCGCAACATCCATAAGTTCATTGATTGTAGAAGTTACGTATTCTTCATGTTTGAGAACATTTTCAAAAACATCAAGCGGAGATTTCCAATCTGTCTGCGGTTTTTCAATAGCTTCAAGCGCAACAGCGCCGCCTCTCTGGTTTAAGTAATCAAACATACCCATAGCGTGGGCGCGTTCTTCCTGAACCTGTACAGACATCCAGTTTACAAAACCTTTCAGGTTTAGTCTTTCAAAATATGCCTGCATTGAAAGATATAAGTATTCAGAGTAGAATTCTTTGTTAATTTGTACATTAAAAGCTTTTTCCAATTTTTCGTTAATCATTATTTACTCCCTTCTTTTATCAATTAAAGTTTATCACTAAAAATATGTTTATAAACTTTTATTAATATTTTTTTTATTTTTGGCAATTTCAAACAAAAACTTTTTGTCAAAAATAAACGGCGGTTTATAGTTTTTTTAATTATCTTTTCAGGCAATGATTTTTTAATGTTAATTTCTTATAAATAATTATGTTATGAAACATAATTCAGTTAATAAGCTTTTAACAGCGCTCAATGAAAATACAAAGCTTAAACGAAATGATTTTTCGGATTATATTGCTTTCCATGGTATCGGGAATGCATACAATAAACGCTGGCTCGGGAATATTGTTCCGGCTGATCTATTAAAACTTTCCGTTAAAGAAGCTGTTGAAATTATTGCAACTCTATCAGAGGGCGGAATTTTTTACGAAACATTTCCGGATAATATAGAAACACCGAATTACGGGGACAACTGGGGAAGGCTTGCCAATTATATTGAAATAAATGACCGCGCAATAGCATATATGGATAACGGATGCACCTGTAAGGGGATTTTAAGCTGTATAAAACTCCTACCTGCAATACCGCCTTCCGCAAAAAGTTTTGCAAACTGTATAATTTTGTCGCAGATATGGCAGAATATTTACGGGGACGCTTATGAAAAAGGGCCCGCCGAAGAAAATTCCATCTATGGTTTGCGGCTTAATACAAGTTACAGCGATAATATTATCGACTACTCAATAGTTGACAAAATTTCACCTGAAGAACAGTTAAAAGCATTTGTTGATTTGGCGCATTTCAGAGGGATAAAAGCGGGATTCAGGCATGTCATCTCGGCAGACCAGATGAAAGTTGCAGTACCGTATAAAGACGATGTAACATTTGACTGGAAAAATCCCGAACACGTAGAAATATACATTACAGAATGTGTTAAACTGATGAATTTGGGATTTGAATGCATGTTTATAGATTCCGCAAAACATATAGGCGGCTATGATATGGGAAATTATACAGGAGTCGGCGCTCTGCCAGATTACGGCCAAATGCAGTACATTCTGCACGAAATCAGAACTCGTTCGGGCAAAACCGATATAAGTTTTGTCGGCGAAAAAAGTTCCGACGATTTCCAAAGATACATTAATATGGGTCTTAATGCCGGAACAGATTTTATTACCGGAGATAATTTTGAAGCTGTCCGGGAATTATCGGAAAAGTTAAAGTATTCAAGAGTTTATGCCCCCGGTGTTGAAGTCACAAATGACAACAACGAAGGCGGCCTCACATACGAACAGAAGCTTAACCGGATTAATTCCGCACTTTTCGGCTATTATCTGGCAAGCGACAAGCTGCCGAGTTTTATGCAGATGAATGATCTGTTCCCGCTGAGATACGACACAAACACACACCATCTTATGATGACTAATCCGTCATACTCAACAGACGGAACAGCGTTAAGCCACTGGGAAAATCTGTTTGCAGGTGATGACGGCAGAGAATATAACAGGCGCGCGGGCGAACTTTTTGCCTATGCGCTGGAAAGGTAACAACGAAGATAAGAAGGTAGGAAGATAAGAAGGTAAGCTTAAAAAATTTGTGCAAAGCACCGATAACAGCCTATCTTCATAACCTCTTAACTTCCTATCTTCCAAAATACAAGGAGAATAAAAATGACATTTAATCCATTGGAAGAAAAGGGAATACCTTTAGAAAAACAGCTTAGAAGCTGGCATG
>CALVEX010000039.1 GCA_944326655.1 Candidatus Gastranaerophilales bacterium
GAAACAACTCGATACTGAACAGGATGCTATTTCTACCGAAATCGATGCAGTACAGAAAGTTATTGAAAAGAACACTGAATCATCGTTCAAAACCTTCGGCTAAGGGAGCGTGCCGCTCCACCCGACAAGCAGAGTTCGGTGAAAAATTTAAATAGTATTAATTGCAGCGAAACAAACAGACTGCAATTGGTAATACAATATGTTTATATATTTGTTTCCTTTCCCTTAAATCTAACGGCCAACAGGTCGTTTTTTTTTTTAATTTTCAGCTTTATATAATCTTGCAAAAAAACAGGCAACGTGCTGTATTGAATCCACCCTAATCCACTGGCGCGTTGCTTTAAACCTTATAGAATATAATGAACGAGCCTGATTTTTATGGGAATAATTATTTTCTTCACAATTAAATAATGAGAATTGGGATTTAGCAGCCTTTTTGCAAGCTGCCAAAAGTTTTTGTTCAAGCTTTTCCTTGCCCAAAAATCTTGCGAGATAATAAGCAGCAACAAGCCCTTCGGAACGTGCTCCGTCAGGGTAATAATGATCCCCGTAATTGTAATAATACCCGCCCTCATAATCTATATAAGGGGAGTCATCTCGTTGATACATTTTTTCCATCATTGTGTTTGCATCCGTAAACACAAAATTCAGATAATTATCCTTCCTGAAATTTTTATCCTTTGCCCATTCCTCAATTGCCTGCATAAGCCAAGCGTCAGAAGGAAGAGCAGTAAATAAATCTGCATAGATTTTAGGACGTTCATCCACAATCCAATCAAGCGCTTTTTTAGCTATTTTTCTTGTTTCCTTCACAAGTTTATCGTCGTCATAGAAATTATTTGCAAAAAGTGCAAGCCCAAGCAAAGCTTCTCCCGGGTAATAGAAAGAAAAAGTAGCTTTTCTCTCTTCATCAGTCATATTTATCAGCGGCTGACCGTTCTGAAATGCCGGATGAATATAGTACCCGAGAATTTCCCCGTTTTTATAAACCCTGCTTAAAATATGTCTGACATAACCCTTTATGTATTCATCATAAGACTTATCACCGGTAAAATTCCTGTATTGCATAAGAGCAACAAGAAATACTCCTGAACCGCCGAGTTTTGATTTTCTGTTATAAAAGGCATAATAAGCCTTACCCCATTTTGTATCGTGTTCTCTTGTAATTGAAATACTCCAGTCAATAGCCTTTTTGGCAGCCCTTATAAATTTTTCATCAGCAGTAAGCTGATAAGCACGAATACAGGAAATTATTCCTCCGCAGTGCCTTAAATCATTGTAATACAGGTTATCTTCTTTTCGGGTAGGGTGTTCATGATCTTTCCTTGAATCATCCGTACAGTCATAGTAATACAAAAATCTGCCGTCCTCATACATATTATCCAAAAGGAACTGCGAAGATTTTATTATCTGATTATACAAAATATCATAACTAAAATCATTATATAAAATATTGCCCCGGTATAACGGAATACATTTATCCTTAAACGTAATAAACGCGCGGGAACGGAAAAGGTAATACTCATACGTTTTTGAAGCCGACAAAATTTTCAGTCTTTCCGATATACTGTTAGTCATTTTGCCTATGGGAGTCTTTTTAACAACAGTGTTTAGGACAGAACGCATGCCCAGATGATTTAAAGTTACGGCATCAGTAGGCATATAATAATAAGATATCCCGTCATTTCGCAGCTCCAAACCGTTTACGCCAATTTCAAACCTTCCGTTATCAAAATGCTCCATATTCAATTCAGAAGGTTTTATTTTACGTCTGTCAATAATACATTCCAGCATAATTCTACAGGCGTTCTCATCAGAAATATCAAATTCTTTTAATCTTTTATTCTGCCTTAAAATTTCTATATTTCTGTTAATTGTTTTCTCGAAATCTGATTTTCTGCTTCCGTAGCGTAAAAACTTCCGGCCTGACTGAAAAAGAGTTATATATATAAATGTTTCATCCGATTTGAAATCTATGATACCTGAAAAATCTAAATCATCAATTTTAACGGGATTTCCATCAGCAAGAGCACTTCTAACTCTTTTCAAAAGTTCGTTTACAACCGAAAAATCCTGATTGTAATATTCTCTTTCCTTATCGTTAAATTCCTTAAAATCAAGCATAGGTAAATGATAACATTAAATTATTGATATATCAAATATTAAACGTAAAGATTTCTTTAAGCTTTTGACATGATAAAAAAGTTGTTGTTCAATAAGAATAAGACTTGGTAGGAATTTATGTACATAAAACAGCTTGAAATAGACAATTTTAAATCATTTGCCAACAAATCAGAAATCCCGCTTCTTAAGGGATTTACAACTGTTTCGGGACCGAACGGCTCAGGTAAAAGTAACATAATTGACAGCGTATTATTTGCACTCGGACTTGCAAATGCAAGCGAATTGCGCGCCGAAAATTTATCCCACTTTATTTCAACTTATACAAAAAGAAATGAAGCGTTTGTTAAAGTAACATTCGGGGATACCGAAAACGGAGAAGATTTAAGCATAGGGAGAAAAATAAGAAAAACCTCACAGGGTTATGCAAGCACATACTATGTAAATGACAGTGTTACGACTCTTACCAATGTCCATGCAATATTAGAGAAATATAATGTTACCCCGAACAGCTATAACGTAATGATGCAGGGTGATGTAATGGGAATTACAAACTGCTCGCCCAAAAACCGCCGAAAAATTATAGATGAAATCGCGGGAATTGCAGATTTTGACAGGAGAATAGAACAAGCCACAGGGGAACTTGAAACTGTTGAGCAGCGTGTTGAGCGCTCGACTGTCATACTGAATGAAGTTGATAACAGACTGGAACAGCTTAAAGAAGAACGCGAAGTCGCTCTGAAATACCAGAAACTGCGTGAAGAAAAGCAGTCTCTTGAAAGCCAGGTAAATAAAGTAAGATTTTTTGATTTAAAAAGAAATCTTGAGCAGGCTCATGAAAACATTTTAGAATTTACCAAAAGGAAAAAAGAGGAAGAAGTTAAAAATAAAGACCTTGACGAAAGACTAAACCTCATTAAACAAAAATATCAGGAAGTATCAGAACTTGTTAAGGAAAAAGGGGAAGCCCAGCAGATTGAGTTAAAAAAGCAGGAAGAAGCTATAAAAGGTGAAATTGACCGAAAAAATAATGCTTCAAATTATGCCGATAAACAAATTCATGACGGGCTGCGCTCAATTGAAAATGCTAAAAACGGCATTGAAGGCTTTAAAAAGAAAATAGAAGATTTTAAACTAAAAATTCAGCTCAAAGATGATGAAATAGCGGGTATTAAGACTAATATTTCAACGCGCGAAGCTGAATTAAAAAAGATTTTAGAAGATATGACCGGACTTAACGCTACTGCCGACCAGCATATCGAAAAAAGAAATAATTTAAGAAAACAGCTTGAAGACTTAAAAGATGAAGAAACAAAATTAATTCAAACAAAACTGCCTCTGGAAAGCGAGTTAAAAAATCTTCAGCGTGACCTTGAAGATGCAAAAGCAAAACTTGAAGAATTAAACGAAATGAAGTCAAACTTTGCATCAAATCAGGATTTGAAAAAAACTCTTGTTGAACAGCTCCAAAAAGAAATGGGCGATTTCAAAATCATTCAGCAAAATGCCATGCACGATCTGGATTTAACAAAAAATGAAATTAATGACTTGAACTACAATATTCAGATGGCATACAGAAAAATCTCCTCAATGGAGGCTAAAAAGCAGGCAGCAGAGGAGGCTAATTTCGGCAGGGCAATTGACACCGTCATGAATGCAAAATTAAGAGGAGTTCATGCACCCTTAGTAAAACTCGGTACTGTGGATAAAGAATATTCCGTTGCAATGGAAGTGGCATTCGGCGGGAGAATGGCTCATATAGTTGTTGATGATGAACATGTCGCATCTGTTGCAATTGAGCTTTTAAAATCCTCAAATGCGGGCAGGGCAACATTTATACCTTTGAACAAAATTAAAAAAGCTCCTGCAAAATTACAGCTGCCCAAAGACAAGGGAGTAATTGATTTTGCGATTAATCTGGTTGATTTTGATGACGAATACATTGATGCTTTCTACTACGCCGTAGGCGATACAATTGTAGTGGAAGATTTGGAGTCTGCTAAAAGACTTATCGGGAAATACAGAATGGTAACCCTGCAGGGCGAACTTCTTGAAAAATCGGGGTCAATGACGGGCGGTACAAGATTGAGAACGGGCCTAAGCTTCAGCCAGAATGATGATGAAGAATTAAACAGATTCAGAGATCGTCTTAAAGAAATGGAACAAAAATTAGGGGCGCTGGAAAATAAAAAAGCCTCACTTGAAGAAAAACTCGAAGATGTCAGAAGTAAATACTCAGATGCTATGAGCGAGTTTTCAAAATCAAAAGTCGAACTGGACAATATGAACAGAAATTTTGAAAACAGCGAGAATATACTCAAAGAAAAAACGGAATTTATAGCCGCTACAGAGCCAAAAATTGAAGAATTAAACAAAAAGCTCGACAAACTTGAAGAAAAAAATGTAAAAATATATGACGATATGGCAATTTGTCAGGAACAGATCGAAGAAGTTGAAAAACTCATTAATGACAAAGATTTAAAAGATTTAAAAGAAAAGACCGAAGGGGTCGAACATGAAATCAAACGCCTTCAGGCAAACCTGATGAATGCAAACAATGATAAAAACGAACTCGACCGCCAGATTGCATTCCACAAGAACCTCATAGAGACCAAAGAAGAAGAAATTACAAACATTGAGCACAATAATGTTAAGCTTGAAGAGGACAAAACACGCTATAAAAATGATATCACCGAATTAAACAAAAAAATGGAAGAACTCCATGAACAAATAGCCCAAATTGAAGAAAAACTGGGTAAACTTCTAAAAGAACGTGACGATATCAATAACGAACTTATAGAACTTGAAAAACAAAAACATATCAGATCTGCCGATATTGAAAGAATTGCGGAGCAGATAGAATCATTTAAAGCGCGCAGACGTGAACTTGAGCCGCAGCTTGAAAATGCAAAAAAAGATCTTGAAGATGCTGGAGAAGACATAAATAAACTCGAACCGATAGAAATTTCAATAGAAGAAATTACATCAAAAATCAAGCGGCTGGAAAACCGTATGGCAGAACTCGGTGATGTAAACATGCGCGCACTTGCAGCTTATGAAGAAGTACTGGCACGTCAAAGCGAGCTTAAAGAACAGATTGAGACACTTTCCAAAGAACGTAAAGAAATTCTTGAAAGAATGCAGGGTTATGAACAACTGAAAAAAGAAACATTTATGAAAACCTATAACCACATAAACGAAAACTTTAAAGAAGTTTTCCACCAGCTCTCTGAAGGGGAAGGAGAACTTAAGCTTGAATGTCCTGACGACCCGTTATCAGGAGGTTTAACGATTGAAGCACAACCCAGAGACAAAAAACTTCAAAGACTCGAAAGTATGTCGGGCGGAGAAAAATCTCTGACAGCTCTTGCATTTGTGTTTGCAATCCAGCGCTATATGCCATCGCCTTTTTATGCATTTGACGAGGTTGATGCAAGCCTAGACACAATGAATGTTGAACGTATCGCCCAAATGGTGCAGAACCAATCAAAAGATACGCAATTTATAGTAGTTAGTCACAGAAAACCTATGATAGAATCAGCTAACAGGACATTAGGTGTTACACAAAAAGAAAAAGGCATAACAAAAGTTACAGGCATCAAATTAAGGGACGAATAAGCAGGATATGACAACAGAAGCAGTATTAAATTATAATATGGATTTACCTGATTTAGGCTTATCAAAAGACGGCAAGCCTAAAAGTGAAGGTATAGGCATTCTTGTTGACATGGCAAAAGCCGGCAAAATTGACCCGTGGAACATTGATATTGTTGATGTTACAGATAAATATCTGGCGCACATGGTACAGTTGAAATCCCAAAATTTGAGAGTTACAGGCAGAACTTTTCTTTTTGCTGCTATTCTTTTAAAACTAAAATCAAATATCCTTGAGGGAATTGATATAATGTCATTTGAGCCTCGGGAACAGAATGATGTAGAGTATGATGATGACGGTTTCATTGTAGATTACGGAGAAGATGATTATGTCCCGGCTAACAATGTCATTTCAATTGATGAAGTCCTTCAAAGACGTACCAGCGTAAGATTAAATCATAATCGTGTTGTAACCTTAAAAGACCTTATAAGACAGCTCCAGTTTTACGAAAAACTTGAGCATAAGCAGTCCTTAAAAAGTGCACATGAACGTGCAAAAAGAAGGGTTCAATCATATTCAAGACTTACTCCTGACGATATAGTTAATCTTGCTCATGAAGAATACATTGAAAGCTGTGTTTTAACTTTAAAAGAAAACTTAGGACAAATTTTTGAAAAAAATGCAAAAATAGAATTAAATGAGCTGACCCTGCTTGGTATGGACAGAATAAGCGCATATATAGCCTTATTATTCCTCACGGCAGAAACAGATTATGATTTAGAGCAGGAGGAATTTTATTCGGACCTCTATGTTGTAAAGGGAGAAAAGCAAGCAAAAACGAGCGACTGATTAAGCTTTCCAAAATAATGAAAACATTAATGCAAAGGGTAAAACATGACGATAGAACAACTCAAATCCAGAATTGAAGCAGTTTTGTTTATAACCGCAAGGGCGGTTTCGCTTGATGAAATTGCCACAATACTGGGAGAGGATACAGAAACTATTGAAGAAGCTATTCTTGAGCTGATTATGGATTATTCAACACGGGAAGGCGCATTGGAAATCGATGATGAGAACGGTTACATCCTGCAGGTAAAAGAAGATTATATGGATTTAGTTGAACTTCTCTGCCCTGTTGATTTAAAACCGGCAGTTTTAAGAACTCTTTCCGTTATCGCATTAAAAGAACCGATAAGACAAACAGATTTGAAAGAACTGCGCGGGTCAACAGCTTATGAACATGTT
>CALVEX010000040.1 GCA_944326655.1 Candidatus Gastranaerophilales bacterium
AAAACTGCACGGAACTAAAACCGAACAAAATCTTATAAATGCATTTGCCGGAGAATCACAGGCAAGAAACAGATATACATATTTTGCAAAACAAGCTAAAAAAGAGGGATATGAACAAATTGCCGCAATATTTCTTGAAACAGCAGATAACGAAAAAGAACATGCAAAATTATTCTATGAATTTCTTGGAGATATCAGAGGACATGTAAATTCAGAATACCCGTTTGAACTCGGAACAACCGAAGAAAATCTTGAAAGCGCCGCCGCCGGTGAAAAAGAAGAATGGTCTTTATTATACGCGGACGGAGAAAAAACAGCTAGAGAAGAAGGATTTGACGATATTGCGGACACCTTCCGCTATATAATACACGCCGAAAAACACCATGAACAAAGATATCGCAAGCTCCTTGAAAATGTCAAAAACAAAACAGTTTTCAAAAAAGATACCGAAGTAAACTGGATGTGCAGGGAATGCGGTTACGTTCATCATGGCAAATCAGCCCCTCAAAAATGTCCGAACTGTCATCATCCGCAGGCATATTTTCAAATTCTTTGCGAAAATTATTAGGAGCGTAGCCGCTCCACCCGCCACCTGGAGTTTTGTATAAATTTAACGGTCTAAACTCAAGAAGGAGCGTAGCCGCTCCACCCGCCACCTGGAGTTTTGTATAAACTTAACGGTCTAAACTCAAGAAGGAGCGTAGCCGCTCCACCCGCCACCTAAAGTTTTGTATAAATTTAACGGTCTAAACTCAAGAAGGAGCGTAGCCGCTCCACCCGTCACCTGAAGTTTTGTATAAACTTAACAGTCTAAACTCAAGAAGGAGCGTAGCCACACACATCGCCCGATTTTGCATAAAACTTTAACATTGTAACATTTTGCCAAAATCCTTTTATTTTAGCAATATTAATCGTATAATTTTAACAGAATATGGGCAGGAATTTAAAACTTTTAATAACAATATTTTCATTAACCGTTTTGTATGGAGCTTACTACTGGGGAATTCCTGCTCTTATAAACCTGCCTGCGCGAGCCGGTTATATTGAACAGGCTGTTTTTAAAGAAACCGGTTATAAAATTTCGATAGACAACCCAAAATTAAAAATGGGCTATACACCGTCAATATGGCTGAAGGCTGATAATTTTTCCGTTCTTAACAAAGATAATTCAAAGGCGCTTGAACTTGAAAATCCGTATATTAATATAAAACTCTTGCCATTAATCTTTAAAAATATTGACGTTAAACACTTTTCAGCCTCAGATATAACTGCAAACCTTGTATTTTCAAAAAATTCCGAACTTCTTCTCGGAGACTATAAATTATCAGAAAAAATAAATTCCCCGTTCAAAGTAAAACATGCCGGTATTAACCTTGAAAACTACAGCATAAGCCTTGATGACAAACTTCAATCTAAAAAACTCTTACTAAACGGCGACTACCTTGTTATAAAGGATTTCAGCAATGATAAACATATTGATTTATCAACAAGCGCTAAACTGCAAACCGGAAAGAAAACCTCTTATCTGAAAGCAGATATTGATATGAAACTGCCGTTAAATAAAATTTCCGATGACCAGTTTGAACTCTCAGGGCATCTTGTTAATCTTGATTTGTCGGATTTTTCTGTATATGCAAAAGCATTTTCTAAAAATAATATTAATTCACTTTCCGGACTGGTGAATTTCACGGCAAATACCGTCATAACAGAAGATAAGCACAAACAAATTAAAACAGCTCTATATATAAATGATTTTGGTATATATAAAAAAGATTTGTCTACATCTGTTTATTTAGACGGGAAAATGGAAATAAAGACAGATGTTAAAACAATAAAAAACGGTATTGACATCAATGAAATGAGAATAACCGCTGATGGGATAAAATCTTTTACCACCGGAAAAATTACCGGATTAAATAATAAAATTCCAAACCTTGATTTAAAAGTTACGCTTAACCAGTCAAAAGCCGAAAATATTGTTTCACTGCTTCCCGCAGAACACGATCTCTGCCCTGACATAGACTTTTTTATACTTAAACAGGCCGGTTTTTGGGGCAAAGCTGCCGGAAATTTAGAAATTAAAGGGAAAGCAGATTTTCCTGATGTTTTCGGAAACATACTTGTATGGGATGCTTATATGGTTCAGCCCATCAAAAATGCAGAAAAAGCAGTTATTAAAATAGCATTTACAGGCCAGAAGCTCAATCTTGACGTAAAAGTCCCGACAAGCCCGACAGAAACCGTTTTTGTCAAAGGACCTATAAATCTATATCATGATAAATATGCTGATTTAATGATTACAAGTACTGAAAATGTAGATTTAAAAACAGCACAAATCGTATTAAACCCACTGCATGAAATTCTCCATTTCGACCTTGGCCCCGTTCCGATTATGGATATTAACGGAAAAGGAGGAATAAATCTCCATGTTATAGGCACACGAGAAAATCCGCACGGATGGGGACAGTTCAGGTTTAAAGATGCCGCTGTTTCTTTCCTGGATATTCACAACATGCTGCTGACAAACGGTTCCGGAACACTTGATTTTGACAACCAGAACACGTTATTTCAAACCAAAACAGCAAATTTCAACGGAAAACCTGTTTCTGTCCGCGGCACCTGTACACTTGCCGGAGTACTTGACTTTACAGTAAAAACTGCCGGTCAGGATTTAGGAAATTTAATGAAAATCATCAAAACTTCCCCGATGCTGGCAGATATTCAAAAAATGACCGCAAGTATTGAAAATGCCTCCGGTTTATCAGACTTTTCTCTTAATCTGACCGGAAAAGTAAAAGAGCCCAAAGACATAGTCTTCAACAAAAACATTTTCGCTAAAGGAAATATTAACCTTCACTCTGCCATTATTAAAATAAAAGATATTCCTCTTTCGCTTTCAAATACATCTGGAGTAATTAATTTTAATAATCTTGATGCGGATTTCAACTTGAATTCATTCTTTAACAAATCCCAAATATCCGCAAACGGAAAAATTAAAGAAACAGGTTCAAATCTTAATATATCATCATCACGATTTAATCTGGCTGACGGAATTTTAGCACTTCCATATAAAATACCTTACGCAAATGACATTGCAACCATCAATACAAGTTTTACCGCATCTTATAACGGGGACATAAATAATATTGATTATAACAAACTATATGTTAAGGGGAGAGTTTACCCGAACAGAGGTGCAAAATCAGCCATAATCACAAACGGCGCAAATTTTGAACTTAACAACTCCAACTTTAAACTTCCGGAACTGAAAGGGACATTTAACAAAAGTCCTTATGATATTTCTTTATTTGTTTCAAACATTTTCAGCCCGAAAAGAATAGTTAACGGCAAATGTAATATCGGCTCATTTGACCTGAATACAATTAATAATAAGGAATTACAAGCATTTTTACCTCCCGATATAACAAAACAGTTGAATGATATTCAGTTTTTGGACGGAGAAATCAATATAAAAGCCCGTGTAAGAGCCAATAACATAACAGCATACGTCCCATTAAACGGTATCGGAATTCTATACAAACCAAAGCAAATGAAACTTATTATCAACAGCGGCGATGTTTTGCTGCACAACAACACAGTAAACCTTAACAAGGTTAATGCACAATTCGGCAGCATGCCTGTCTTTCTAAACGGGAAAATTACAAATTTTCAAAAAAATCCAAATCTTAACCTTTACCTGAATACCAAGCTGACGCAGGAATTTTTTGATCAATACTTTAACAACAAAGCAGTTTATCCGATAAAATTAAAAGGTGACGTAATTCTGACCTCAAAAGCTAACGGAATATTAAACAATCTTTATACAAATTCAACATTAAATATTGATTCAAATTCAAGCCTTTATTATATGGGTGCATCGTTGGGAGATGTTGAAAATCCGGTAAAGATTACATTAGACAGTAATTATTCTCCAAACAGGCTAAGGATTAACAAACTTCAGTACGACAAAATTTTAACCTCACAGAACAACAAACCATACACTGCGCCGCAGCTTAGTGCATCAGGAATTGTCACAATTCTTGCTGATAATATTGTCGGATTTAATAATTTCAGAATTAAAACACAGGCGCCGACAGATGCAAAAATATTCAACATTATATTTAGAAAACCTTTCATGAAACAGGGGGTATTTACATCCGATCTTGTCCTGAACGGGACATCTTTAAACCCGAAAATTAAAGGTTTATTTGAAATTACAAGTATTGATATCCCGTTTTTTGATTCGACAATCCGGGATGTAAACCTTGATTTTAAAAATGACAAAATTTTCATAACAAGTAAAGGTACTGTTATAACAAACGAGGTACTATTAAATGCTGTTATGAGGAATAATTTTACGCAGCCTTATGTTATAGATTACGCTAAGCTGAAGCTTGTTGATCTGGATATTAACAAAATTACAGAAATGCTTAGAGATAATGAGGCCGAAGCCACAAGAAATCCAACTATTGCTTCAAATAACCTTCCGCCTTTTGATATTAAACAATTAATTATTAATAAAGCCGATATTGAAGCTGATAAAATTAAAGTAAGAAATATTAATGCGGATAACTTCAGGGCAAATATGAGTCTTGATAAAAACGGACTTGCAAATGTAAAAGACTTCAAATTTGAAATCGCGGAAGGCTCTGTTGAAGGAAATTTCAAACACAACATAAATACACATAAAACCGAACTTGACATTAACCTTGACAAAGCAAATGCCCTGATAATGTCAGAAGCTCTGTTTGACTTAAAGGGACAGGTTTACGGTTCTGTTAACGGGAACTTCAATCTAAGCTGTACAGGCGATATTCAGGCAGACTGCTTTAAAACGATTTCCGGCAAAGGAACATTCAAAATTGCAGATGGCAGAATGCCAAAACTCGGGTCGCTTGAATATCTTCTCAAAGCAGGAAATCTTCTTAAAGGCGGCTTCACCGGCCTTTCAATAAACAGCCTTATAGATATTGTAACTCCGTTAAAAACTGGGGACTTTGACAGTATATCGGGAGATATCCATATTACAGACGGTATAGCAGATAACATTAATATTTATTCTAACGGAAATGATTTAAATATGTATATGACAGGTTCATATAATCTTACAACCTCAATTGCAGATATGAAAATTTACGGAAGCCTTACCAAAAATATTACAACAGTATTCGGGAAAATCAAAAATGCATCCCTTAACACGTTGTTCAATACAATTCCCGGTATAAGCAGCCAGACAGAAAAACTCCTCTTGCAAACAGAAATCAGCAAAATTCCGGATATTAAAAACGTTACTGATATATACAGAATTTTTGCCGTTGAAATTAACGGAGACATCAACGGCGAAAATTACGTAAGAAGTTTCAAATGGGTAAAATAATTAAAAAACTCTAATGCACCCTTCTCGGATAGTCTTTAGGAATTTTCCATCCATTGTATTGTATTAATTTTGTACAATATGTTCCGCTTTCTTCACAGTCGCTATATAAATCTTCCTCTGTACCGTCCCAATTATAAGAATACGGTTCCAGCCACTTATTTTTATGTCCCTGTCCTGTAAAGTTCGGATTAAAAATAAATGCAAAACCGCAGACACCCCGATATTCACGAGATTCTAAAGAATTTCCAAACTTTATACAATCCGCCTCATCCATTGTATAAAATATATAATCTCTGGTTGTCCCAGGATTAAGAAAGGAAAAAGAAGTCCCGTCAGCCAACCTGAACAAAGGACGGTTAAAATATGATTTGTCTATTTCAACAATATTCATATATTTTCCAATATAAGTATTGAACCACTCAAGCCCGGGGCTCGAAAAACTGCCATCATCGCCCGTCTCCAGATTTGAATCCAATGCGGCAGTATACCATATTGCGACATCTCCATTTTCTGCAACCGATCTTTGAACAGCCTGATTAAAAGTTGAGTAAAATTTCTTTAATTTTGCTTCTACTGAATGATTTCTATAATTCTGAACTACCGAAGGGATTGTCAGTGCTGCAACAACACCGATGATACCGAGGGTAATTAAAACCTCTGCAAGTGTAAAGGCAGCCCGACGTTGACTGTTCGGAAAGACCGTTCGTGCAGCGTCTTCTGCAAAAGGAAATGCAGCTTTCTTTTTATAGTGATATATCATATCACTATTATAACATATTTTATTCTCTTTGCAACCAAAACCAAATAATCTTGTAAAGCGGCTAAGGCAAGTGGAATACAAGGGTAGGGTGAGATTATGCGATTGCCACGGTCGTTTCACACGCTGACAATGACATGTTTTGTCATTCAGCGGGCTCTGCCCGCAGATAACAGCTTTCCTTCCTACCTTCTTATCTTCCAACCTTACTAAATAAGCCCTCTCTCTAGCTCTCTCCCGAGGAGAGAGAACGTTTTCCTGCTCCCTCTCCTTTACAAGGAGAGGGGTGGGGTGAGGTTTATGCAATTGCGATGGTCGTTGCACACGCTGGCAATGACAAGTATCTTGTGAGCTTTGCTCACCGATACTAGCCTGCCCTCCTGCCTTCCGGGCTTCTTGCCCTCTAAATAGGCCTAGAGTGCCCCCCCCCCGACTTCACAATTCTTAATAAATCTTAACACTTCCATAACCTTTTCCTCTCTTTTACTTTGTTACTTTTTAATTTTTAATTTATGCACTTCTTCTCATTAAGTCAGATAATTTAACCTCTTTATTTTCTTTTTTAACCTTTTTTACAGGCTGCTTCTTTTCAAATTTTTCCTGCTTAAATTGCGACAAACCAACTTTTATGCCGGAATTCTGATCACTTATCATAAAAATATCTTTAAAAAATGCAATTAATTCTTTCATAGATTTTCTCCTGAAACTATTATATCATTAAATACCTTATTTATATCATTTATTAAATCGATTTTCAACTCAAAAAACATTGTATTTTATGTTATATTATAGATATAAAAGCTTAAGGAGCACAATTTGAACGATAAACATAATCAGGATTTTAATACAGCTTTAAATATATATGAAAATGAATATTCGCATGAAGATTTGATTAATTTGCTCAAAAACGGCTCTGCGGCAGAAAAACAGGCAGCCGCACTAAAACTGGATACGGTAGTTACGCAAGAAGAAGCAAAAACCATAATGTCAAATCTCACCGGCTGTGACGGTAAAATCAGGGAAGCAGTCTCGTTCAGGCTAAAAGAATTTATCCCGGAAAATCCACAATTCTATTTAGAATTTACTGATACAATTCTTGAAGCAATTATTGATATAAACGGAAACATTTGCAGAAATATCTTATATGCAATTAAAATTCTTAAAAATTACCCCGAATTTTATACTGATTTCTGTTCAAAACTGATAAAAAAAATAACACCTCTTATAGAAAAAGTTAAAACATTTGACATACAGGACGGAAAGTATAAAATTAATAAAGAAATCTTTAAACTTTACTGGTATCTTGAAGCAATCTCAGAATTTTTTGAATTCATTGATAAAAATACTCTGAGGGAAATTCTCACTGAAACTAAAAATATTCCAGAATACACAATTCGCGAAAAAACAGCAAAAATTCTTTCCAAAATTTACGATGATGAAGAATTGTTAACAATAAAAAAGGAATTAAAAAATGACCAAAACTATTATGTAAGAAGATATTAGCCCATTTATATTAAATTTTGTTAAGAAGTTTATAACAAATATATACACTTTACGCAATTTTTAATGAATAATTTCCTTTATATATATACAAGGGGAATTTAGGGATAACAAAAAGGAGAACATTATGGCCAGAGTTTTAATATCAATGCCGGAAAGATTTTTAGATGAAATAGACAAAGTCGCAGGCTATGAAAATCGTACACGTTCTGAATTAATCAGAGAAGCACTCAGAAATTATATGTACAGAAATCAACTGAGAAATTCAAAACAGGCAGTAAAAAATGCAGAAATTTTAGATGCACTACTCGGATAAAAATTTAGAAAAAAAGGGGAAAAAGAAATGGAAAATACAGAATACATTATGTCATCAATTGATGAATACTTTCAAATCTTAGACAGAGAAAACAAAAAACGTTCCGAACTTGTTGCAAAATCTCTGGTAAAATATTTACAACAGACAAAAGAAAACACAAAGTTCCAATCGCTTCAAATGGCAAAATAAAAGGTCAAGGTCATATATTATTTTGGGAAACAGGTAAAAAATTTTTAGGGGAAAACAATTTAAAATGTAAACGGCTTACAAATTGTGTAAGCCGTTTTTGTATTTTATCGCCATAAATAATCCTCTTTTATCTGCCATCCGTCTTGCTGAATTAATGCACCGCAGTAATAGCGTTTAGACGTTCTGCTGTTACAGCCCCATGCTGAATTATTTTTTAAAGTTTCCCTGTCACGTCCCGCGCCATACAGAGCAATTTTTTTATTAGCGGAAGAAACATCTATTATAAACAGATCCCGGCCATATACATTAGTGCCGCCCGCTCCGTTTAAATCTACGGTAACAAGTAAATGTCCTGATGTGACCGGTGTTTGATGTCCATTGTCATCAGTAACGATATTATTGTCAACAATTATACTATATAATGTGCCGTCAGAAGTAATAAACATTCTGCCATAATTTATATTAAGCTTAAAAGAAGATTTATCCAAAGATGTTGTCATATAGGTCTGACATTTATTAACATTATCTAACCCGCAATCCTTGGATATCTGCA
>CALVEX010000041.1 GCA_944326655.1 Candidatus Gastranaerophilales bacterium
TTGGATAATGCTGCTTCTGTAAAAAGAATTGTATGTCCTGTAAAGGATGCGTTTTCTAAATATGATGAAATTTTGAAAATATGTCTTGAACAACCGGCAAATACCCTTTTTGTAATGGCTTTGGGACCTACTGCAACGGTTTTGGCTGAAGATTTAACTAATGCAGGTTACAGGGCACTGGATATGGGACATGTAGATACTGCCTATGAGGCTTTTTTGAGAAAGTCAGACAGGTTTGTTCATGTAGAAGGCAAGATTGTTTTCAATGAAGAAAGAAATGAAAGCAGCCTGAAACCCTGTACCGATAAAAATTATTACGAACAAATTATTGCCGGAGTAAACTAAGTGTTATTATTTACCGCTTTTTGGTAATAGATAATTTCTAATGTCTAACATTATCTTTCATATTTCTGATTTGTTTAATCTTATTATCAATGTATTTAAGAGTTTTGGGAAAATATTTTTCTATTATGTTTTGTGAATTGCATTTCCCCATCATTAACAGAGTGTAGCATTCCGCAAACATTTCTTGCTCATTGGCTGTGGCATATGTGTTACGTTTTGAATTAGGGCTGTTGTACACATACCTTTGATTACCGGCTGAAATATATTGGCGCATTTCTTCATTGAAAATCTTTTTAAAATTCGGGTCATTTAAAACCGAGCTTCGATTTTGCCTGATACCATTGTAGTCTACGGCATGTCCAACTTCATGAACTAATGTTAAATTCCCATTGGAGTGATTTATATGTATGGTATCATCGCTTCCTGCATAATATCCTGCGGCATTGCATTGTGCCCCGCCGGCAACTGTAATAGTTTCGGTTGTGTTTTTTAAAGGGATAAAAGAATCGGTTTCTATTGCAATATCCATCAATACTTCTCCGGGCAGATTCTGTAATTGTTTTATAATCTTTGCTCTGTCTCTGGCGTTAGGGTAATTACGCAATAGTTTATCTAAATCAATTTGTCTTTGTTGTTTAGTTCGTTCATTTTTAATTGTTATTATAGTTCCGTTCTGAACTATTGAATACGAATCTCCTGTGTGATATTCGTTTTGTATTTTAGAATTTTGTTTCTTAAAATTTAAATTAACATTGTATTTTTTATATTGTACATCCGCAAGCCGACGTTTTATAGATGTATTAATCTCTTTATAATTTTTTAATTTAGTTTCAAGGTCTGAAAATAAATCTTTCTTCGTAAGAACTTTGTATTCATATAATACCCAGTCTATGTTGTTTACATTGACATTTTGTTTAATATAATTTTGTATTTTTACCGGAATATTTGTATCATGGTTGTTGTTATAAATCAAATTTTGAAGATTTGATGCAATTTGTTTTGCTCTATGGTTTTGATTTGGTCGTATATTTTGGACAATCCGGCTTATATCAGGTCTCACAGGTTTACTTTTAATGCTGTCAGAGTCTGTTGATTGCGTCCGTGAATCTTCGGTTTCTGTTCTTTCTCCATTAATCTGAATTGAAATTTTTTTACCATCTTGAAAAATTACAAATTTGCCGTCAGCATATTTTACATCTATTTTTTTAGGGGATACTGTTTCATCTTTATACTCATATTTTGTAGTTTTATTTTTTTCTTCCTGAATTTTTAATCGTCCGAGATTATCAATTTCCTGAGTTATATTTTCATTAAGAACTTTTACGATACTGTTAACTACATTGTTTCCAGTTTTGTCATAATAAGTTGTTGTTTCAATATTCTGAGCGGTTAAAACTCTATGTTGACGAATATTTCCGGTATTTTTGTCATAAACAATTGTTGTAGTATTACCATTTTCATCGGATTTATATTGTACTACTAGGCCGCTAGAACCGTCTTCAAGTTTGATTTCCTTTATACTTGCAATTTTTTTGATATCTTTCATAAAAGACGATATCACTTTTGCATCTGTCGAGTTTAACCCAAGCTCCAAGCAGTCCTTTTGCATTTCGTCTGTAGATATGTTATTATCATTTCCAGAAAATTGTATAATACTGCCTAAAAATGTAGATAATTCTGATTGGTCTAAAATTCCGTTATTATCTAAATCAAATTTTTCAAAGATTGATGCAGTATTTTTATTATTAGTATCAAATTTTTTTATCCCGCGGACAAGTTTACTCAAATCAATATTAGACCCGCTATTTAATTCATATTTTTCATAATTATTTCCCACTTACTTTCTCCAATAATTTTTATTGCAAATTAAATATCGGGTATTTTTCAGAAAACTTTAACAATTATTAACTTAATTGTTACAATTTAAATTTTTTGAGTAATTCGTATATTCTTTTATAAAATCAATAATTTCAAGCGAGAGTTCTTTTCTTACGTCAATAGGTGCGTTTTTAAGATATTCCATTGCATGCGAAACTTTAATGTTTTTATCGTACCATCTGCGCATAATATAGTTATATTGATCGTCAAGAGACATTTCAATATTAAAATCAATATCCTTTAGGCGGTCGATAATAAAGTCCGCACAACGAATCTGAATGTATTCTTCTGCTTTTTCAAGTTTTTCAACCGCCCTGCTGACAACAGGGTCTATGTCGTACCAGCGTTTTTTCATACATTCATAATACAAATTTTTTTAAGATATGTCAATATCTCAGGCAACAGCTTCTTTCCGGTTTTTATAAGCTAGCACTTCAAGAGATACTTCTTTTTGAATATCTTTTGCTGTCTCTTTCAGGTAAGAAAATGCTCTTGAAACAATTTCATTTCTGTCATACCATCTTGTGTATTTATTGGTAATATTACTTTTTGTCGCATTTTTGATATATAACATATCAGTGTCTTTCTCTTTAATAAGACTTATAATATAGTTTGCATAATCAACCTGTGCATCGGGGGATGCACATTCAATCATACTAATTGCCATACAAACATCCGGTTCAATATCATACCAGCGCATTTCAGCTTCCTCCCATTCATGTACAAATTTATTATGCCCATATTTTAATAAAATAAAACATATTGTCAAATATTTTTTTACAATTTTGTTTTTATCTGTTAGTGATGTATAATTTTGGTATGAAAAAGTTTATTGCTTTGTTTATATTAATATCTTTTATTTTTACGAATGCATCTGTTTATGCAGAGGTTTTGGAAGGTCATGCAGAAAAAACGGATACTTATGAACAACAGCTTCAAAAAGAACTGTTTACAGGCGAGATAGAACATCTGGAAAGAAAAGATATCATAAATATGACTGTTTCACAGGTATTAGACAGCAATATTAATATAGAAGGCGATGAGTTTTTTGCCGAGGTAACAGATGAAGTAAAGGGGGATAAGGGGGTAATTATTCCGAAAGGAACTATAGCTCATGGAAGGATTACCCAAACAGAAGACCCTAAAAGGCTCGGACGGCAGGGTTGGATTTCTCTTGATTTTGATTATCTTATAACTCCGGACGGACGTGAAATTCCTATTGAAGGTAAAATGTCAACCAAACTGCATCCTGTTGCAGAAGCGTCAAAAATAGTTGCCCAGGATTTGGGTTATACTCTTGCCGGTGGTGCTGTCGGAGGTTTTTTGGCTTTGAACTGGCTCGGATTGGAAGCAGCTATTGCCTCACAAGGCTATACTCTTGCCGGAGGCGCTGCAATCGGCGGTGCTATAGGATTAGGTATGGCATTAATAAGAAAGGGAAGTGATGTTTTAATAGCACCCGGCGATCAGATAAGAGTTAAAATTAATACTTCTGTTCCGCTTCCCGTCTATAAAGAAACTGCTCTAATGCAGCATGAAATGTTTTATCCCGGTCTGGATATCCATATAAGTGATATCAGGCATGAAAAAGACCCTTTTGGAGAAGTAAATACAATAACTCTGACTGTTATGATTTCAAATATGTCGGACAAGACTTTTTCAGGACTTGATATGGCATTGGTTAACGATTACAATGCAGTATTCAGACCTTCTATTTTTGGTGATACAAAACTTATGTTTAAACAGATAAGGCCTGGTGATAAATTTGTCGGAAATGTTTCTTTTGCGGTGGATAATATTGACAGAAAGTTCTGGCTGACTTTTTATGACCGCAGATCCGGCAGTGCTTTGACAAAGATTTCTGTAGATAATGCATACAGAAAAGTTTCGGACAGAACGAAAAAGAAAAATTTAAATCTCAGAAAAAGAAAAACAAACTTTAAAAAAGAGGAAGATTTATTAGATATCAAGTAATTGTAACTTTTTTATTACTATAGAGTTGAAATAAAAAAATATTATGTTACAATGTTAGTAATTAGAATATATAAAAGAAAGTAGAGGAACGTATGGTGTGCGGTAAACTTGAAATAGATATACTTAATTCATTCTGGCAGTTGACAGAGAATGATGAAGACAGAGATATTTCTATTCAGGATGTAGTCGATGACTTATCTGCTAATGGTATTGAAAGAGCATATACAACAATAAAAACCGTAATGGACAGATTAACAACAAAATCAATTCTTGTAAGGTATAAGGTTGGTAAAAAATTCTTTTATAAAGCGGCAATGAGTAAAAAAGAAATGGCTTCTGAAGCTGTAAAGACAGTTGCCGACCAGTTTTTTAACGGTGATTATGTAAAACTTATTAAGTTTGCAGAAAGCGAAGTTGAAGAACTGCTGGTATAATCATGGGTGCTCTTGAAGACAGGGCTTTGGTTGCAAGCCTGATTAGACAGGTGTTAATTTCTCGTATGTGTGTAAGAGAAGCTATTTTAAATTTCCCGCGTGATACTGAAGATAAAAGTATATACGCGGCTTATCATGCTTTGGTTCACTATGAAGCGGATGAAGATTTGCGTGCGCGTGATGAACTTTACCGTGAAGAGCAGGATG
This sequence comes from Candidatus Gastranaerophilales bacterium, assembly GCA_944326655.1. Taxonomy (GTDB): domain Bacteria; phylum Cyanobacteriota; class Vampirovibrionia; order Gastranaerophilales; family Gastranaerophilaceae; genus Stercorousia. The sequence goes on from CALVEX010000041.1 coordinate 4,839, forward strand.
ACTATCTGGAGTTTTTGGCAAGTTTGCTTGAACATGGAGAGGATTTGCCTGAAAATATAATCCAAAATTATGAAAAGTATTATGCTTGTGCTAATATTCCCCATGAAAAAAATACAAAGGGATTTTTTAAAGGATTTTTGAAATTTTTGAATGTTAAAAATGATTAAGATATTAGTTAAGAAGGAGAGAAGATGAAGAAATTATTAACACTTTTAGCGGTTGTTATCCTTACAGGAAGCTGTGTTTTCGCAAAAGCTGAAAAGACGCTTGATGTTTTGCCTTTGTTGAAATCTCAATCAAATATGCAAAACAGGGTTTGGGTCGGTACATTTCAGCTTGTTTGGAATGATCTGATGGATGGAATTGTTAAAGGCCCTGTAGAGTTTGAAGATTACAACTCAGCACTTGCAAAACAATTGAATAATCAGACATTTAAAGCGGATCAATTATCTGAAAATTCTTATTACAAAACATATGGCGAAACATCTCCCGAATTAAAGGCACAAATAGAGACCGCAATAAAAGAAAAGTTTAATGAAACAAGTGATATATTAGATTCTATTGATTGGACCAAGGAACCCGGCAAGTATCTTGTTTATGCGATGCTGAAAAAGGATTTTAAGTTTCTAACTGCTTTTGATAAGTTAAAACCTGCACGTTTTGCCCGTTCTTTCAAAAAAGTTGACTATTTCGGCATTGATGAAAACAGCGATAATTCTTTGGATAATATGATAAATGTTCTTTTCTATAATTCAAAAGATGATTTTGCCATTGCGATAAGAACTGATGGTAATGATGTCGTTTATTTGTATAGAACCGATGATGATAAAACTTTTGATAAGTTGTATTCTGATATGTTTATGAAAAAAGTTTATTACGACGGTTCTTCAAAATTTAATGCCGATGATGAATTAAAAATTCCAAATATAAGTTTATATAGAGAAAAATCTTTTGACGAGCTGTGTAATCATAAAATTAAAGGAACTGATATGATTATTTCCAAGGCGCTTGAGACTATAGATTTTAAAATGGATAACGAAGGAGTTAAATTAAAATCAGAAGCGGCAATTGCAGTGACAACCAGTGCGTTAGTACCTGAAAAGCAGGAACCGCGAAAATTCTATTTTAATGATACATTTGTGCTTTTCTTGCAGGAAGCTGATAAAATGAAACCTTATTTTGCACTACGTGTTGACGATGTGTCACTGGTAAATAAAGCAGCTCGGAAATGATACTAAAGAGAGAGGGGGGGGGGGATTTTATACCGCAGGTTCCTCCAGACATTCTCGAAAACACGG
>CALVEX010000042.1 GCA_944326655.1 Candidatus Gastranaerophilales bacterium
CTTAAGCCTTGTTGAAAAAACAGAAGGGTTAAACAATCTCAAACAAAGTCTTTATGACTGGAGGGGAATAAGTTTTAACCTTTCTGTTACTATTTAATCATGAAATTTTTTGCTAAGCAGGAGGGGATATGGAACATCTTTCCTCCTCCATGAGGTGAGATAAGTTTAACTCTTGCAGCAGTACGCTGCCGTAATGAACTTAGTGACTTAGTGACTTAACGTCTTATCGACTTCTGATAATATTTATTATGTAAATGTTTGTAACGATTTTACAAGATTGGCAACTTTTAGTTTTTACTGGGTTTATATTGGATGAGTGTAGAGTTTACAAAAATAGAAAGGAAATTCAAATGAACGTATCTTCAGTACAAAACAATAATTCTCAATCATTTGGGATGGCACTTAAATTAAAAGGTAATGGTGCTAAAAAATTAGCGGAAAGTTTTCATGATGCTAAAGCGCCAAAAACTGCTGAAAAGATTTTTATGGAAGAAATTGCAGAACCTATACAAAGATTGAAATCAGAAGTTATTTATGATGGTAAAAGAGTATTAGTGAAAGATGCAAATAACCCTGACAATGTTCTGGAAGTTCTGTCTTCAAACAGAGACTCATTTCATATGGATGAGGATTTTTCTCTGTTATATGCGCATGTAAATAAAGATGGGGCCGGCAAAAAGTACAAAATACATTATGACTCAAACTTTGATCAGGTATATGATGAACTATACTCTCATAGCGGTAACGATTTAAAATTCCGTATAGCAAGGGAAATCGCAAGAGATATGGATGCTAAGGCAGCACAAAATGCATATAGTGCTTCAAGAAGCGCAGAGGAACAAGCAAGTATTGATGAAACGGCCAAAAAGTTACAAGACTTGTTCGGCTAATAATTAACATTAAAAACAAAACAAACGGTATAATTTTTGTCATGCTGAATTTATTTCAGCATCTCCATAAGATCCTGAAACAAGTTCAGGATGACTTAAAAGACAAAAATTAATACCGTTTGTTTTTATTAAGGCTTTACTATTGACAACACATAATTGTTATTGAAATATTTATTTGCAACTTCTATTATATCCGATTCTGTTACGCTGTTTATAAGTTTTGCGTACTCTTCGTCAAACTCATATCCTCTGCCGGATGCTTCAAACCAGCCTAAAGTTGTCGCTTTGTCGAGATTTGTTTCCTGTCCTATTATGTAGTGGCCGAGGAGCTTGTCTTTTGCTTCCTGAAGTTCTTTTGTCCCGACAAATTCTGATTTTAGTCTGAATACTTCTTCCTGAAGCCTTTTTATTGCATAGTCAAGATTTTGTGGATTTGTTCCGATGTAAACTATAAAAGAACCTTTTAATACGTTAGGCGAATACTGCGAGCCAAGCTGATATGCAAGCCCGTCTTTATCCCTCAGATTTTTAAATAATCGTGAGCTCATTCCTGTTCCTAGCAGAGAATCAATAACTTCTAAGGTTGCATATTCTTTTTTGTTTAAAAGGCCTGATGTCTGCCAGCCCATAAAGATCCAATCTGTTTTAAGGTCTTTTATGGAAGTTGAAACTTTTTTACCTTCTTTTAATGAAGGGATTGAATATTTTGCATAATCAAATTTTTCGCCTTTTTTGTTATTGAATATTTTGGTAAATTCATCTATGGTTTTGTCTTTGTCAATGTTTCCGTTAATTGAGATTACAACATTTTGCGGATAAAATGCCTTTGTATAATAAGTTCTTACATCGTCAAACTGAATTTGCGGGAGTGTTTTTTCAAGTTTTGAATTAGAAATTGAATACGGCGTATTTTCAAATATATAGTTTTTGAAGTTGTCTATTGCAATATTCAAAGGAATATCTTTACTCTTTTTTATTGCGTTGAGTTTGTCTGTTCTTGATTTTTCGATTTCATAATCATCAAGGGTCGCGTTATTAATAACTTCATTTAAAAGTTCAAGAGTTTTATCAAATTCATTTTTTGTCGTTAAAACGGTTATCATAAAGCTGTCGGCTTTTACTGACGGGACAATTTTTATTCCGTTGTCTTCAAGAGTTTGAGCAAATTCAAGAGACGAATATTTTTTTGTACCTTTTGTCAAAACCGAGGCTGTTAAATCGGCAGTGCCCGGAATGGATTCAGTAAATTCTCCGCCTTTTGAGAATATTGATATTGCAATAATATCATTTGCCTGATTTGGCGTAAGCAGTAATGTTGCTCCGTTCGAAAGCTCGTATTTTTTTGTATTTTCATTTTCGCTGATTAATTTCGCAGGAGAATTTTTAACTGCTGTATTTGAAATTTTAACTTCTTTGCAGGTATTTGGCAGAAGAATTGAGACAGCACTTTTTTCTTTCCCTAAATATTTGTTCGCAACTCTTTTTACATCTTCCACAGTAACATTTTTTATATTATCCAAATATGTGTCGTAATATTTTATATCATCTGTGGTTACATATGTATAGCCGATTTCACCTGCGATGTTGGAAATGGACTCTCTTGCGTAATAGGTATCTCTTTCTATAATATTTTTTGCAAGCCTAAGCTGGTTTTGGGTTACCCCGTTTTTCTGAATATTTTTTATTTCGTCAAATATTGTTTGTTCAAGTTTTTGGCATTTATCAGGGTTAAATGTTGCGGAAATATAAAAAATACCGTCGTCTCTGAAACCTGTATTTGAGGCGCTTATAGAAGCTGCGAGCTGTTTCTGTTCTTTAATTGTCTGGTAAAAAACAGATGAGCGACCGTCTCCAAGTATTGTCGCAAGTACATCTAATGCATAGGAATCTTTATCATCAACTTTTGTCCCGCGAAAACCTATGAGCATATAACCGGTTTGAGTATCTGCGTAGGCTGTAGTTTTAGCCTGTGATGTAAGAATTTTTTCTTTAGGGAAATTATTCTTAAGCGGTTTTTTATATTCGGAATTGAAATCCTGCTTTACTTTTTCAAGAGCAGAGGCTGAATCTACATCTCCTACGATTACAGTGACCATATTTGAGGGTGAATAGTGGTTATTATAGTAATCCAGTATTTGGTCTCTGTGAATTGTACTTATTATATCGGCTTTGCCTATAACTTTTCTTTTATAAGGGTGCTGTGTATAGAGCATGTTCACGAGGTTATCATACACTATGGTGTTGGGAGAATTTGCATCCTTCATAATTTCTTCAATTACGACTTTTCTTTCACGTTCAAGTTCCTTTCTCGGGATAAGCGGATGAAGCAGCATGTCGGAATGCATTTCAAGCGCCAAATCAAAATCTTTTGAAGGTATTGTTATATAGTAATGCGTAAAATCTTTACTTGTAGCGGCATTTGTTACTGCTCCTTTGGTTTCAAGAATTTTGTCAAACTCTCCCGGAGCATGGTTTGTAGAACCTTTAAAGAACAAATGTTCTAAAAAGTGCGAGACTCCGTTATTGCGGTCATCTTCGTTGATTGAGCCGGTTTTTATCCAGGTGTCTATTGTTACAATCGGGTTTGTTTTAACCTCTTTTATAACAACGGTCTGGCCGTTATCCAGTTTATAAACGTTAAAATCAGCAGCTATTGCACAATTTGCAACTAATAAAACTGCTAACGAAATTATAAATTTCTTCATAATATCCCCTTCTGATTAAAACATATATTTAATAAAATCATATTACTATAAATTTTTAAATTAGAAAACAGTTTATATTTGGGATTTATATCGCAGTTTACACTAAATGTCTTCAAAATACAGTCATAACGTCATCCCGAACTTGTTTCGGGATCTCTATGTTGTTAGACTCTGCGGAAAACCGGACATTTTGCACAAAATCATAGATTTTGGCAAAAGCAGTCAAACGAGTTCAGAGTGACGTTTTAGATATTGTTTAGTGTAAACTGCGATATAAATCCCTTATATTTTTACTAATTTTTTTATAGAAGGAATGCATATGGCTAGTGCCGCAAGTCCCAAAGCAACAAATACTGATATTGGGGTTTTCTTTTCAGTAATACTCTCGCTTTTTTTTATTGAAACATAGGCATCGTGATTAATCCTGCCCAATTCTGCCTCTGCCTGTACCGGAGAATACAAAACCGGTTTGTAGAATTTGTCGGGAGGATTTATAGTCCCGACATTTAGCGGCGGGTTTTTCATATTTTGATTTACACTAACACTTCCGGTCATACTTTTATAAAAACAAAAAATATAAATAAATTGCCTCATGTGTATATTTATATTAAGAATGAAGTTTTATATCGCAGTTTACACTAAACAACATCTTAAATGTCACCCCTGAAATAAATTCAGGGCAGGCTCTGAACTTGTTTCAGAGTCTAACAACATAGAGATTCCGAAACAAGTTCGGAATGACTGTATGTCTGTGTTTTGAAAATATTTGGTGTAAACTGCGATATAAGTCCCTAAGAATAAATATTGACAAATAATAATAAATTGTATAAAATGAGAATTATTATTATTTTTGGAAGGGAATATGAATTATTCAAGACAAAGAGAAGTTATTCTACAAACATTAAAATCAAATGTCGTTCATCCGACAGCAGAATATCTTTATGCAATTCTTAAGGAAAAAGAACCGAATATCAGTTTGGCAACTTTGTACAGAAACTTGAATCAATTGGCTGAAAATGATATAATAAAAAAAATAGACGGATTGGAATCATCTTCGCATTATGATCATAATACACACGAGCATTACCACTTTATCTGTGAAAGGTGTAAAAAAGTTTATGATATAAGTGCTGATATTGCACCCGATATTATCCGGAAAACAGAGCAGCAAACCGGTTTTTTGATAAAAAAACATGACATTGTATTCAACGGTTTATGCAAAGAGTGTCTGGAAAATATAAAAGAGAGTAATTAGTAAAAGTAAAGGAGAAATTTAAATGGAAAAGTTTGTTTGCACAGTTTGCGGTTATGTTTATGACCCTGAAGAAAATGACGGTGTTAAATTTGAAGATTTACCGGATGATTATGTATGCCCTTTATGCGGTGTAGGTAAAGATTTATTTGAAAAACAATAATTTAGTAAAAATTAAGTTTGGAAAGGAAGTAATATGCCCGATTTAAAAGGTACAAAAACAGAGCAGAATTTGTGGACTGCTTTTGCAGGTGAATCGCAGGCAAGAAATAAATATACTTATTATGCGTCACAGGCTAAAAAAGAGGGGTTTGTGCAGATAAGCAGGATTTTTGAAGAAACGGCAAACAATGAAAAAGAACATGCAAAAATCTGGTTTAAGGCCCTGCATGGTGATAAAATCCCTGATACACTTGCTAACCTTGAAGATGCAGCCGCAGGCGAAAATTACGAATGGACAGATATGTATGCAACTTTTGCAAAAGAAGCAAGAGAAGAAGGGTTTGAAAAGCTTGCAATACTGTTTGAAATGGTAGGCAAAATAGAAAAAGAACATGAAGAAAGATACAGAGCGCTTTTAGAAGCAGTTAAAAACAATACTGTTTTTGAAAAGAGCGAAACAGTTGTATGGGAATGCGGCAACTGCGGGCATGTATTTGAGGGTGATAAAGCTCCCCAGATTTGTCCTGTCTGCCAGCACCCACGGGCTTATTTCTTTATGAAAGCAAAGAATTATTAAAATTTTAGAGGCTTTGCTTATGGCAAAGCCTCATCTTTCATGTTAAAATATTTTTGTAAAGGGAGAAGTGTATTGGACTTAAAAGGAACAGAAACCGGAAAAAATTTGCAAAAAGCATTTGAAATTAATGCAAAACGCCGTATGGAATACGATATTTACGCATTAATTGCTGAAAAACAAGGATTTGAAGATGTCAGCAGACTTCTTACCCGGTTTGCAAACCACGAAAAAGAACATTCAAAACTCTGGTATAAATGGATAAAATGCAATTGCGGAAATCTGCCTGTCTTGCTTGATTGTGTAAAAGATGCTTTTCAAAACGAAAAAGATGAAATAGAAGGAATTTACGAAAAATTTGCCCAAAAAGCTCGTGAAGAAGGTTTTGAACATATTGCAGGGCTGCTGGAAAATATAGAAAACATTGAAAAAATCCATTATGACAGAATGAAAAAACTTATTTTAAAGCTTGAGGACAGTGCCGAAGCAAATCCGGACGGAACTTATAACTGGGTTTGCAGTACATGCGGAGCTGTTTTTGTCCAGAAGGACGAGCCCCAATATTGTCCGTTATGTTTGAAAGAAGAAGTATTTTTTTATAAAAAGCCAAATTAAATAGTAAAGGAGAAATATAAATATGAAATTCCAAGAAATTAAAAACAATATTTTTTATTGCGGTTTGAACGACTGCGACAGAAGAATATTTGACGAACTTATTCCGTTGGAGCATGGTACCAGCTACAATTCTTATCTGGTAAAAGGCTCTGAAAAGACCGCAATTATTGATACAATGTACCCGCCTAAAACTAAAGAATATATTAAAAGATTGGTTGATAATCAGGTCGGGAAGGTTGATTATATTATCGCAAATCATGGTGAACAGGATCATTCGGGTTCTATTCCTGCTCTGCTGGAAAAATATCCTAACGCAATTGTTTTAACTAATCCTAAATGTGCTGAAAATATTAAATCAATGCTTCATGTGTCTGATGAAAAAATCAGAGTGGTATCAGACGGAGAAGAAGTTTCTCTCGGAGACAAAACTTTAAAATTTATCTTTGCTCCGGGGGTTCACTGGCCTGATACAATGTTCACCTATATAAAAGAAGATAATGTAATTTGTACATGTGACTTTTTAGGTGCCCATTATACTTTCTTGGATGTATTTGCTGTTGAAAGCGTTGAATTGGAAAAGAGTGCAAAACGGTATTATGCAGAGATTATGATGCCTTTCAGAACAATGTGTAAAAAATATACACAAATGATTAAAGATATGAAGGTTGATATGGGTTTGCCAAGACACGGG
>CALVEX010000043.1 GCA_944326655.1 Candidatus Gastranaerophilales bacterium
ACTCTGATAAGAGTTTCTTCTCTTTCACCAATGTTAAGAACAAATGCAGATACCGCAACGTTATTCTGTGTAAAACGTTTTTCCGGTGCTCTGTAAACTGTTCCTGTAACTACTGATTTCGCAAGGCTCATAATTTATACTCCTGCTTTAGAAGCTTCTAAAAACATAGTTCTCAAAATATTATCGCTCAAACGTAATTGACGTCTGAATTCTGCAACTTTGTCTTCTGGTAAGCTTAAAACTGAAGTTACGAAAAATCCGTCTCTGAAATTCTGGATATCGTAAGCCAATTTTTTTCTGCCTGTTTTGTCAGTAGAAACAACTTTTCCGCCCAGATCGGAAACTGTTTTTCCGAGAGCTTCAAGAGCTTTATCTACTTCTTCTGCATCTAAACCCGGTTTAAATACAGTTAGTAATTCGTAATTTTTCATATTGTTATTTCTCCTATTCTAGTGTATGGAATAATAATATCATGGAAACAGCTTATTTTACAATATATACTCTGCAAAAAAGCTGTAATTTGCTGAACCGATTAAGTAAATATCTTCCTGTGTATTATCCTTAGATCCTTGCCATTCAACAAAGACAGGCCCGCCGAGAAGGTTAACTTTAACTTTATTTTCTGTTAAGTTATTTAAAACACATGCAACAACGCTTGCGCATGCACCTGTTCCGCAGGCTAAAGTAATTCCGCATCCGCGTTCATAAACACGCATATCAATTTCCATGCGGGATTTAACTTTTACAAATTCCGTGTTGGTTTTTTCCGGGAAATACTCATGTTTTTCTATAACCGGACCGTATTTTTGCGCGAGATGCATGGGATCTTCGTCCGTAATAATAACACAGTGCGGATTTCCCATGGAAACAGGGGTTATATCAAATTCTCTATCGAGAGCTGTTATCGTTCTTTCACCCCAGAAAGGGATTTTTTTGTCTTCCAGAACAGGTGTGCCCATGTTAACTTTTATAAGCCCGTTTTCCAGAAGTTCCGGTTTTATAATTCCTGCAAGGGTTTGAACGCTAAAAGCTTTTTTCTTAACGAGTTTGTTGTCATAGGCATATTTAGCAAAACATCTCATGCCGTTTCCGCACATCTGGGCTGTTGAGCCGTCTGAATTGTAGAAATCCCAGCCAAGATCGGTATTTTCTGTATCTGTTTTAGGGATAATCATACCATCTGCGCCTATTCCGTAGTGTCTGTCGCATAATTTTACAGCAAGCTCATCCGGTTTCATACCTGTTTTTTCATATTCGGTGTAATCAACGATTACAAAATCGTTTCCGCAGCCCTGCATTTTTGCTATTTTTATTGTTTTCATTAATATTTTATATCCTTTCAATTAATATTATACACAAGAAATTTTATACGTGATGCAGTGTTTGGTTTTGAACTTCTCTTTTCGCAGACCAATCCGTTTTAAATATAAATGCTAATTAAAAGGTGCAGCAATAGCAGTAATGTACTTTTGCATATTAACGAAAATATTTAAAAGATGTGGTGTCTCGCCTGTTTATCCGGCTATGCGTGAATTTTAGTAGCTGAAATATCTGTCAAAATCTACATCGTCAAAACTGCAAAGGAGTTTGTAAACTTCATCATCCTCATCCATTCGCTGAAAACTGTAATCATCGAACTTCCAGTATTTCGGGTTTATGCCTTTTACTCTGACAATTCCGGCATCTCTTAGAATAATAAGCTTTTTCTTAACTGTTTCGACAGGCAGTTCCACCATTTTGGCAAGCTCAACTGCAGTAACCCAGTTATCTGATGCACCTTTTTCAGGTGTCATAAACATTAACTCAAGTCCTACCTGTTTTAATTCTTTGTCTTCTTCTGCAGGTTCATAGTCATACATACTAATATAATAAAACCGAAAATAAAAATTTTTATCCATATTTTAATGTAATTTAGATTACTACATATGTAACATTTTATTAATATTTCAGGGAATTTAATTTACAATTTTGTAAATTAGTATATGATAGTAAAAAGTGTTAAAAGGGGAGGATATATGAAAATTAATGCAATAAATCAAAATAGTTATAATAATACAAGTTTTCAAATGAGACTTGTGCAAGATCCGAGTATGATAAAGTATATTGACAGTTTTCATTTTAAAAACGAGCAAAATAACCTGAAAGAGGCGATTAATATTATCGGGAATTATATAGGGCATAATCCTGAAACTTGTAATATTAAAATTGCAGTTCTTGATCCAGCCAGAGCTAATTTGGTAAAAAGCGGAACATATGATGAATTTGTTTCAAACGGGAAAAATAGATTTAGAAAAATTAATGACAGATATGCAAGAGAAAATGTTTATATGCAGCTTGAAGGATCCGATAAAATTCAGGGATTTTATATGAATCCGGAAGAAAACCCGCACACTCTTGCCGGATGGTTTATGAATACGTTTAATTATTATAAAAATTCAGTTGCCAAAAATCTTTAACGCTCTTGGTAATATCCCGAGACAATAAGATATTGCAATTCCGTAGTTTGTAATCGGAACTCCTGATTGATTTGCGATTAATATACGTGATAAAACTTCACGTCTGTTTGTCATACAGGCTCCGCAGTGGATTATTAGTTTATAATCTTTGACATCAGGAAAATCATGACCTGCATAATTATGGATAACAAGATTTTTTCCGGTTTTTTTGCGCAGAAGATTTGGAATTTTTACCCTTCCTATATCATCTTCTATTGCGTGATGTGTGCAGCTTTCAAGAATTAAAACCATATCCCCGTCTTTCAGGTTTTCAATTGCGCCGGCGCCTTTAACAAATTCATCCAGATCACCTTTCAACCGCGCAAAAAGTATTGAAAATGATGTCAGTGCAATATTGTCAGGTACAATTTCACTCACCTGTTTGAATGCCTGAGAATCTGTTATTACAAGAGCCGGAGGTGTTTTCAGATTTTCAAGTGCCTGTTTTAATTCAGTTTCTTTAACAACATAAGATATACAATTACTGTCAAGCAGATCTCTTATTGTCTGAACCTGAGGTAAGATTATTCTGCCTTTCGGGGCTTCCTTGTCTATTGGAATTACAAGAATAACCGTACTTTTTTCCGGCACAAGATCCCCCGCAATTTTGGGAGAATTAACAAAGTCATCAGGTAAAAGCTTTACAAGTGCCTCTTTGAATTTAAACACAAGTCTTTCGTCGGTTTTAACCGATGTACAAATATGATTTAAACTGTTTAGCTGTTTAGCTGCATCACTTCTTAACTCTTGAATATCGCATTTATTTACAACAATTAAGTAAGGAATTTTTAATTCATCAAATTTTGCAATAAGTTCTTTTTCATAATCACTAATACCGTTAAAGTCGCATACAATTACCGCAATATCAATACGGTTGATAATATTCAATGTTTTTTCAACGCGTTTTTCGCCGAGTTCTGTGTTGTCATCAAGTCCGGCTGTATCCAGAAATGTAACAGGCCCGACCGGCAAAAGCTCCATTGATTTTTCAACAACATCGGTTGTTGTGCCTGCAATATCGGAGACAATTGAAATTTCCTGATTTGTAATTTTGTTTAACAATGAAGATTTGCCGGCATTTGTTCTGCCGAAAACACCTATTTGTAAACGCATTGATTTTAATGTTTTCATTGTAAAATCCCTTCACCGCTTTCGCGGTTCCCCTCCCTTTTCAAGGGAGGTCATGTTTCATTTTTAAATTTTCAATAACCTCCACCGCCTGCGTTGTGTTTATCCGCTTTCAAGGGAGATTAAATATTAAAAAAGGCCGTCTCATTTGACAGCCCTTTAAAATTTTTCAAAAGCCTTAATATTAGCCTCTGATACCTAATTTCTTGATTAAATCTCTGTATTCATCAAGATTTTGTGATTTCAAATAAGAAAGCAGTCTTTTTCTTTTACCTACCATCATCAAAAGACCTCTTTTTGTAGCGAAATCTTTTTGGTTTGATTTAAGGTGTTCGGTAAGTTCAGAAATTTTCTGGCTCATCATAGCAACCTGAACGGCTGTAGAACCTGTATCTTTTTCATTTTTACCGTATTTTTTGACTATTTCCTGTTTGTTTTTCAAATTCATATTAATTTCCTTTACTTGTTGAGTGATTATTGGCGTAAGCACTCTACAAGCTGCATGATAATACATAAAGGAAAAATTGCAACATGTAAAATATATGTATATTAATAAAAATTAAGCTTTAAACTGCTTATCGGCAAACACACTCGCTGCAAAAGCGTTAGCTGCATTTTTTGAAGCATCAACCCACATATAACCCATGGTTTCTCTTGTTGATTCGGCAGCCAGTTCACTGCTTTGAGCAGCCGCATAAGCATTCCGTGCTTTTTCAAAATCAAGTTGCGAACCGCCGTTATCAACAGAATTCATAGCTTTTTGATATTTTATATAAGCGGCATCTTTCTCGGCACCCGCTGCCTTTTCGGCATCAAGTGCGGTATAATATGCAACCTCTGCCTCAGCTTTTCTTTTATCAGCTTCTGCAGAACGTTCAGTAAATATACTGTTACCGGGGGTTCCCATATTTAATAATGCCTGCAATTCTGTATTATTTTTTGCCAAAGACATTATGCTTGACTGACTCAGTTTTTGAATATAATACATCTGATTTGCGCTGAAATCTTCGTATGAAACCCCAGCATTACGAAGCGGTTCAAACCTTGAATCGGTAGCATAAGTAGTTTTATCAACATTCAAACTCATAGTAAACCTCTAATTTTTATACTCTGTCTTGGATTTGCTCCACGCTCACAGAGTTTCGCTTTTTGCACATTCGTGCATTACGCTCAATCTGTTCGCTATCCGGATTCATTTCATTCCGTCCGTCCGCAAATCCGCTATATATATAAAGTATTTATTCCCAAAATAATTGCCTTTTTTGTTAAGATTTGTAAAAGTTAATAAGACGTTAAGTCACTAAGTTCATTACGGTACGCTTTGCGTACATAAAATTTTAAATAATCTGCACTTAATGAAACAATAACAAAACGGATGCTGTTTGAGCGGTAAAAAGATTCCGAAACAAGTTCGGAATGACGGAGGTATAGCGAGTTCATCCGCTTGAGTTGAATTTAGTGCAGATTAAACGGTCGGCGTGTTTCTCTTTCTTGTCCAGTATTCTTTCTCTTTGCATCGCAACAAAGAGAAAGAATACTAGGTGCGGGGTGCGGGGACGCATAGTTCCCGCATATAAAAAATCCCTCCCCTCAAGGGAGGGAAAATTAATTTAACTCTTGCAGCGGTACGCTGCCGTAATGCACTTAGTGACTTAACGTCTTATCGATTTCTAATAATATTATGTTATTTGTGCTAAAATAAAACTATGATTGAAAGATATTCACGTGAAGAAATGAAAAAGATTTGGGATTTACAGTCCAAATTCCAGTATTATCTTAATGTAGAAATTGCGGCGGCTGAGGCTTATGCAGAACTCGGAACTTTTCCGAAAAACGACATTGAAGAATTAAAACGTAAAGCAAAATTTGATATAAAAAGAATTGATGAAATTGAAGCAGAAGTAAAACATGATGTAATTGCTTTTTTGACCTGTGTAAATGAAAGTTTGGGCGATTTAGCAAAATACATGCACGTCGGAATGACAAGTTCCGATGTTATAGACACGGCATTTGCACTGCAAATTCAGGACAGCGGAAAAATTATTATCAAAGACCTTGATGAAACAATCCAATCAATGAAAGAATTGGCCCAAAAACATAAAAATACAATCTGTATCGGGCGTTCACACGGTGTACATGCGGAAGTTATGACATTCGGCGTAAAAGTGTGCAGTTGGATTGATATTCTTGAACGCCAGAGGGCAAATTTTATTCATGCGCTTGATGAAATAAGAGTAGGACAAATTTCAGGCCCTATAGGCACTTACAGCAATATACCGCCTGAAATTGAACAAATTACTTGCAAAAACCTCGGGCTTAGACCTGCCAGGATTTCAACACAAATTATTGCAAGAGATTACCACGCCTATTTTATGCAGGCCTTAGCACTTATTGCGAGTGTAATTGAACAGTTTGCAACAGAGATAAGACATCTTCAAAGAACCGAAGTTCTTGAAGTTGAAGAAGGCTTTGGCAAAAATCAGAAGGGGTCATCGGCTATGCCGCATAAGAAAAATCCTGTTTTATCGGAAAATTTATGCGGGCTTGCGCGGGTTGTCAGAGCAAATTCTCTTGTTGCACTGGAAAATATTCCACTCTGGCACGAACGGGATATTTCTCATAGTTCCGCCGAGCGTATAATTTTTCCCGACAGCTTAACCCTTGTTGATTTTATGCTTAACAGATTTAACGGGGTTGTACAAAATCTTGTTGTACATGAAAAAAATATGTTGAAAAATACCGAAAAATTCGGCGGGATAATTTTCTCCCAAAAGGTTCTTTTAAAACTCATAGAAAAGGGGATTACAAGAGAAGAGGCTTACCGCCTTGTACAAAAGAATGCCATTGATGCATTTGAAAATGACGGCGATTTCAGAGTAAATCTTTTAAATGACAAAGACGTGACAAAATTACTCTCGCCGCTTGAAATAGATGAAATTTTCAACAAAGAAGAGTTTTTGAAAAACATAAACGAAATTTATAAAAGAATACTTGATTTATAAGCAAACATACTGTAAAATATAAATCATACGAGGAATTTATAGATGGCAAAAATCAAAATCACTGTTTGTATGGGAAGTTCCTGTTTTGCAAGAGGTAATCAGCAAAATTTGGCGTTTATTGAAGCATTTATGAAAGCTCATGATCTGGAAGCAGACATTGACCTTGCCGGTGCACGCTGCGAAAACAAATGCGCAACAGGACCAAATATTACGATTAACGGAGTTGAATACAACGGAGTTGATGAAAAGAAACTGGAAGAAATTTTAACAAAACTCGTTAAATAACGAATTTTCTTTCCGTACGCATCTTTTATAATGGAGTAAAAATAAATGAATAAACAATACCCGGTATATACACTGGTTAATGAATGCCACGATTGTTACAAATGTATCAGAGAATGCCCTGTAAAAGCTATCAAAATCGAAAACGGACACGCATCAGTTATTCCCGAAAAATGCATTGCCTGCGGAAACTGCGTTAAGGCCTGCCCTTCAAACGCAAAACGCGTCAGAAACGACATTGACAAAGCAAAAAATTTAATCCTTGCAAAAAAAGATGTATATGTATCGCTTGCACCTTCCTGGCGTGCTTCTTTTGAAAATTCCGCCGAAAAAATGATTGCACTTTTAAAACAGCTCGGATTTAAAGATGTTTCGGAAACTGCTCTGGGTGCGCAGGAAGTTTCTATTAGAACCGCGCAAATGCTTAATAATTCGGAACGCGGACTTTTTATATCAAGTGCATGCCCAGTTATTGTTGATTATATAAGACTTTACATGCCAGAATTTACAAAATATATCACACCTATCGGCTCTCCTTTGATGACGCATTCAAAACTGTTAAAAGAAACTTACGGGGATGATATTTCAATAGTCTTTATAGGTCCGTGCATAGCAAAGAAAAATGAAGTTACATATTCCGGCTTGTTTGATGTTGCGCTGACTTTTGAAGAACTCAGAATGTGGATTAATGACGAGATTATTGATATTTCAAAAATCGCAAAAGATAAAAGATTTCAGTTTGTGCCGGAATCCGCTTATGAAGGAACACTTTATCCGATAGACGGCGGAATGAACGAAACAATAAAAAAATCGGGCGTAAACGATAATGTCCAATTGCTGGAAGTGTGCGGACTCCATGCTCTGCAGCGTGCATTAAAAAATCTTGATGTTGAAAAGCTTAATAAAACAATATTTATAGAAGCTTTGGCCTGCGAGGGCGGATGTGTCGGCGGACCGTGCATTTCGTCGGGGAAAGCAGGTATTGTAATGGTTTCGGATATTCTCACAAAAGAAAAAAAACGTGATAAAATTCCCGAAGAACCAAAAGTTATTGTGGATTATAATATTCAGCCGAAAAAAGTTGTACATTCAGATTATCCGCTTGAAGACATTCTGGCAACACTTAAAAAAATCGGAAAACACACTGTTGATGATGAGCTAAACTGCGGCGGATGCGGTTATGCAACTTGCCGTGACCTTGCAAAAGCTTTGTTAGACGGTGATGCAGAACCTTCAATGTGCGTTTCTTACATGAGAAAAATAGCCGTCAGAAAAGCTGCCGCAATGATACGCTGTATGCCGGCGGCCGTTGTTATGGTAGATAACAACATGAACATTCTTGAAGCAAACGACAGCTTTATGAAAATGTTCACAGGCGATATGTATGACGTTTTCAAGAGCCGTCCCGAAGGTCTTGCAGGCGCCGCATTAGACAGAATTGTCGATTTTGCGGACATTTTCAGAACAATTTTGAAAACCGGAAAGGATATTCACAAAGAACGCTATCACGTAAAAAACCGTCTTTATGATATTTCAGCCTTTACTATAGAGGAGAACGAAATTGTAGGTGCAGTAATTACAGACGTTACATCCGCGGAAACCAACAGGGAAAAAATTTCACAAAAAGCCCATGAAGTTATTTCCAAAAATATCTCAATTGTTCAGGAAATTGCCTGCCTGCTTGGCGAACACATGGTAGAAACAGAAACACTTCTAAGCTCAATTGCAGAAGACTACGAGGAAGAAAGGAGTGAAGAGTGAATTTGTGAAAAAATATGAAGAGGATTTTTTATCTTTCACTCTTCACGTTTCACTTTTCACTTTTATAAAATGTTTATTGATATTGATTGCAGCCAGATGAAAAAATATAATCAGAATGCTTACGGGGATTATTTTATTTCCAAAAGATATCCCGATGAAGCAAAACTGATTGCTGTACTCTCGGACGGGCTCGGCAGCGGGATTAAAGCTAATATCTTATCCTGTATGACGGCTACAATGCTTTTAAAATTTATAGAAGGCGACCAGATTCCAATAAGCAAAGCCGCAGAAATTATTATGAACTCACTTCCCGTCTGTCAGGTAAGAAAAATAAGCTACTCAACATTTTCAGCAATTGAAGTTGACGATGAAGGAAATGCAAAAGTTGTTGAAGAAGGGAATCCTCAGTTTATATGGCTCAGAAATAATGAGGTTATGGAACCGGAATATAAATCCGTTCCATCTAAAACTTTTAAAAACAGATGTCTGAAAGTTTATAAAATAAAAATGCAGCTTGGCGACAGGCTGATATTTTGTTCCGACGGAGTCACACAATCGGGTCTTGGCGGCGGCCGTCTGAAACTCGGATTGAGACGTGAAGGCCTTATTGTTCTGTTACAGGATAAATTAAAAGAACATCCTGATATTTCAAGCACGGAACTTGCCCAATATATTGTAAATCAGGCAAGAAATATTGAAACAGACAGGCTTCCGAAAGATGATATATCAGCATGTGCGATATATTTCAGAGAGCCGAGAGAAGCACTGGTATTTACGGGCCCGCCGTTTCATCAGGAAAAAGACAGTGAATACGCCAGGATATTTGAAAACTTCAAAGGCAAAAAGGCTATCTGCGGCGGCACAACAGCAAATTTAATTTCACGGGAATTAAACAGGCCTATCACAATGGATACAACAATAAGTATAGGAAAACTTCCTTCATGTTCTTATATGGAAGGGGTAGATCTTGTAACGGAAGGAATACTTACACTCACAAAAGCCATGGAATATCTTGAGTCAAACACTCCCGACATTGATAATGCAGCAGGGAAACTGGTAAGGTTTTTATTAGACAGCGACTGCATATATTTTATGGTCGGTGCGAAGTTAAACCAGGCTCATTACGACCCTGCTCTGCCGATAGAAATTGAAATCAGGAAAAATATAATTAAAAAGATATCAAATGTGCTTCAGGAAAAATATTTTAAAAAAGTTAATATACAATACATGTAAAAGATTGAAAAAATAAATTTATAATTGTATTATAAATAATAAATATGGAAAGGATAAAAAAAGGAGGCAAAGCCTCTGGCGAAAATATAACAAAATATAACTAAAATTGACGGAAAGGATAAAAAAAGGAGGCGAAGCCTCTGGCGAAAATATAACAAAATATAACTAAAATTGACGGAAAGGATAAAAAAAGGAGGCGAAGCCTCTGGGAAAATATAAGAAGTATAACGAATATTAATAGAAAGGGTTAAAAGGAGGCAAAGCCTCTGACAAAAATATAACAAAATACAACTAAAATTGACGGAAAGGATAAAAAGGAGGCAAAGCCTCTGGCGAAAATATAAGAAGTATAACGAATATTAATAGAAAGGGTAAAAAGAAAAATGAGCGAAAAAGTTAGTGTTAAAGTATGTTTGGGAACAACTTGTTTTGTGATGGGGTCATCAAATTTACAGGAATTAATAGAAACAGTTCCTAAAAAATACGGGGACAAGGTAGAAGTTTCCGGAGTTCCTTGTTTGGGTTTGTGCTCAATTGACTGGGAATTTTCAAAAGCTCCTTACGTAAAAGTTGATGATGACGTAATCAAAGAAGCGACTGTTGAAAAAGTTTTGAAAGCAATTGACGAAAAACTAAAATAATTTTCTTTAAACTAATATTTCAAAAACCATTTTATTATTTCATCCTGAACACCGGATTAACCTCCCGTGTTTTCTCAATAATAAAATGGTTTTTAGTCTTCATAGGCTAAAAATTTAGTTATCTTGTAAATTTTTTCAAGCTTTTTGTTGTCATTTTTTATATCATCTAAAATACTATAAATAAGATTTAATAATTCTTCAGGCTCTTTAATGTGATCATTTGCAAATAATTCTTCTGTTGAAACATTTAACGCATTTAATATTTTTTCAAGTGTTTCTGCCTTTACAAAGCAATCCCCGACTTCAATTTTGCTTAAATTTCTCGGGGAAATATCAATCAGCTCTGCAAGCTGCTCCTGAGTCAAGCCGCGTTTTTTCCTTGTTCTTTTAATTTTTTCCCCGAAAGATTTTTTAAAATTCATAGTAACCTTCTACATCAAATTTTTTATTGAATTAGATACTCTATATCATATTATATTAACTTTTGTAAACCTGAAACGGCAATCTATATCTATATTTTACAGAAATTCTATATATAATATCTAAAAATTATGCAATTTAATTAAACCAGAAGTTTTTATAGATGTATAACGAGGATAACTTTTATAACAAGAAAGGAGAATTAAAAAAATGACAGAAGTTAATTTAAATGCAGGTAAAGTTTCGCAAGACATCCTTGTCCAAGCACTGGATGCAAAAGACGGCAAGGTTGACGGAAAAATCAGCGCCTCTGTCTGGAATGAATTTGTGAAAGATAAAGGCGGAAAAACCATCAAAAATTTCATTAATTCTACAAACGCTGAAAAATCAATTTCAACATATCTTGCAAAGAACAGTAAAATCAGCGGAAAAGATAAAGCCAAGCTGGCTGCTGAATGGTTTTCGGCAATTGTGGACCATTCGTCAAAAGAGACCTCTGATGATTGGAAAAAAATCTTAAAAGACCAGAAACAACTTGACAACCTACTTGACAAATTAGCTGACAAATATTTCAAAAATGAAAAAGTAAAAGGAAATGGAAATTTGAAAACACATATCTATTATGACAGATCTTATGAAAGACCTTTGATTACAGACAATACGGCATTTGGACATGAATTTGAAGCTCCGCTTTTAGATAAAACCTACAGTGAGCACCTGCAAAGTCTTGCCGACGGATTAAAGAGAGATGAATTTGGATTTCTTGTAGATCATCCATGTGATAAAGCAGAATAAATAAATAAAAAATGGCTAAATATTAATTTAGCCATTTTTTTTGAAAAATTTTATGTTCATGCCATAATAATAATATATAGGAATAGTAAAGAGGTATTAAATCTATGGCGATGAACAGTAATACACCTAAACAGACATCTCATCTGAAAAGGGAAATTC
>CALVEX010000044.1 GCA_944326655.1 Candidatus Gastranaerophilales bacterium
GATAACAGCCTACCCTCCTATCTTCTTATATTCTAATCTTCCAAAATAACAACCTCCCCCCTCTCCTTTTTAAGGAGAGGGGGAAAAATGGGACTTATATCGCAGTTTACACCAGAAATAGCTAAAATCGTCACCCCTGAAATAAATTCAGGGCATGCTCTGAACTTGTTTGACTGCTTTTGCCAAAATCTATGATTTTGTGCAAAATGTCCGGTTTTCCGCAGGGTCTAGCAACATAGAGATTCCGAAACACGGAGGTCAATCCGACGTTCGTAATGACATTATGACTGTGTTTTGAATATACTTGGTGTAAACTTCAATATAAGTTCTATAACAACTGGATTTATAAATAAGTGTTTTCATGATATAATACCCCTATGAAAAAACCGATTGTAGCAATAGTAGGAAGACCGAATGTCGGAAAATCAACATTTGTAAATCGTCTGATAGGAACAAGAAATTCTATTGTCGATGATTTGCCCGGTGTTACACGCGACAGAATTTATTTTGATGTCGAGTGGCAGAATAAAATTTTTACCGTAATTGATACCGGCGGGATTATTCCGGGTGATGAAGACGAGATTATGCTCTCGATTTTCGACCAGGCAAAAATAGCCTGCGAAGAAGCCGATAAAATTATTTTTATTGTCGACGGAAAAGAAGGAGTTAACCCTGTAGACTATGATATTGCAAATATTTTGAGACAGTCCGGAAAACCTGTTTTTCTTGCTGTAAATAAATCAGACAATCCGGAATCTTTAATGATGGTGAATGATTTTTATTTTCTTGCAATAGGTGAACCGATAGGTATTTCTGCGCTTCACGGCTCGGGCGGCGTCGGGGATTTGCTTGACCTTGTTACGGAAGATTTCTCCCGCGATTTGGAGATTGAAGACGACAATACTATAAAAATAGCCATCGCAGGTCGTCCGAATGCCGGTAAATCTTCAATTGTTAATGCTCTTTTAAACGAAAACAGAGTTATTGTGTCTGATGTTTCGGGCACTACACGCGACAGTATAGACAGTTATATAACTTACAATAACAGAGAATTCGTTATTGTTGACACAGCCGGTATAAGAAAAAAATCAAAAGTTGACTGGGGTGTTGAAAAATTTGCGGTAGACAGGGCAATACGCTCAATAAGAGATTGTGATGTCGCTCTTCTTGTAATTGATGCAACAGAGGGAATTTCCGTTCGGGATAAAAAAATTGCCTCAATAATTGCGGAAGCCGGAAAGGGTTTGATTATTGCCATTAACAAATGGGATTTGATAGAAGATAAAAAGTCAAACACAATTAACCAGTACAACAAAAAACTTGCAAATGACATACCGTTTTTGGAATTTGCTCCGAAAATTTATATTTCTGCCGTTACAAAGCAGAGATTATACAGCATTTTTACGGAAGCAGAAAAAGTTTATGCTGAATGTACAAAACGAATTTCAACAGGTTTGTTAAATAAAATTATAAAAGAAGCTTATATGCTGAATCCTCCGGCTTCATCAAAAGGCAAACGTCTGAAAATTATGTACGTAACCCAAACTGGTGTTCAGCCGCCGCATATTGTAATTTTTGCAAATAATGCCAATTTGATGAAAGATCATTACAAACGCTATATTGAAAATAAATTACGTGAAGCATTCGGGTTTTTTGGAACACCTGTAAAGCTTTCTGTCAGGGAACGCTCTGATAAGGAAAAGAAATAAAAAATTAAAATGCGGCATTGTGCGTTGGACTTTTGCCGCACGACAAAAATAATATTTGCCAAAATATTAATACTTTGATATACTAAACATCACAAAGGAAAGGAGAGTTTTAATGAGAGATTTATTATCCAAAGTTTCGGGGGGGGGGCACTTTTAGGCTTATTCTCCTTATTTTGGGGTTGCGCAAACAAAAAAATATGTTATACTGGTGATATGCAACATCACACACATAACAAAATCAAATCAGGTTTTACGCTTGCGGAAGTTTTAATCACCCTAGGTGTCATTGGAGTAGTTGCAGCAATAACCATGCCGACATTGATATCTCATCATCGTGCTAAGGTTTTTGAGGCGCAGTTAAAAAAAGCATATTCAAGTATTTCAAATGCAACCCGAATGCTAGTTGCTCAAGGGATGTCACCTTATGATGATTTCTCATATGATAATAAAGTTGCTGAGAGACCGGAAATTCTAATGAATCAGACCGAAATCTATGCAAAACTGATGCTGGGAAAGGTTTGTGAAAATGATAATTTTGTCAGAAAGTGTGGAATTGATTCAACAAAGAAGTTTCTGAATTTAACCGGTACTACAGGTATTCACTTAGGGCCAATTTCTGCAAATAAGGCATTTATGCTGAATGACGGAACTTGTATTTTGGTAGCTAACTATCACTGGTTTATCGTAGATATAAACGGTCCTAAAAAAGGGCCGAACAGAGTCGGTTATGATATTCATACCTTTAAAATAACTCCTGATAACAATGTAAAACCTGTGCCTGAAGGTGACCATGATACAAGAATATGTACACTGTCATCAAAAGAAAGTACAGATATTTATCTAGGCTATGGCTGTACCCCTTATGCAGTTATGAACAAAAATCCTGACGGTGACGGCGATTACTGGCATGATTTTCTGGGACTGTAGGGAGTGCTGGCTTAATTTTCCCCCTCTCCTTTTTAAGGAGAGGGCAGGGGTGAGGTACTGTCATTGCGAGGGAGTGAAACGACCGTGGCAATCGCATTATTGTAAATATTCAACGGTTATGCGATTACGACGTCGGGCAAAGCCCTCCTCGTAATGACAAAACTTTATATTTCCCCTCTAATCATGGAATGCTTTTTATTTTTCGTGAGCTTTGCTCAACGATAACAGCATACCCTCCTACCTTCCTATCTTCCAAGCTTCCAAATATGATAACAGTTTGTTGGGGTAGAACGAATTGTCCCAAGCAAAAACTTTTGAATAAAAAAGAGGATTTAAAAAATCCTCTTTTTTTACTCTAAAACTTACTTACAAAACATAAAACATCATCAAATAAATTTTTAATCGGTTCTGTCACATCGTATGCAAGAATTTTTCTTACGTATTCAAGTTTTTCTTCAAATGTTAACGAGTGACGCTGTTCTTCCGGTAATTCGGCGATAATTTGTTCAATTTTGCTTTCATCAATTACAATTTTGTACTTTTCTAATAACTCCTCTGATAACATAATTGTTTCACATACATCATTGATGGGGGTAATTTTTGTGTAATCAATTTCCAAGTCCATTGCGGGGTCGCGTAATTCTTTCATAATTTTTAACTCCTTATTAATTTTAATTTTTTAAACAAATGCTTCCGAGACATAATTTGCCATTTCATCAAACATATTTTGAAGCGGCATTGTGATATCAATCATTGAGTTCTGTTGAATTTCGGCCATTGTGTGTTCAAATGTTTTAGGCGGTTTTGCAGCAACTGTTTCAAACTTGCCAGATTCTAACTGTTTAAGTAAATCTCTTGAAAAATCTGTTGTGTTTCTAAGTGATGATAAAATAGCGCAGTCTATTTTAAACAAGTCTGCCGAACTCAATTCGCTGCTAAGCATTCTCTCAATTTTGTCAATGTCATTAATGTCGTGTAAAATGCCATTGGCAACAGTGTTACAGTCCATGACCATAACGTTTTCTGTTTTTGAATCCATTTAAAGTTTTACCTCCAATTAACTATTGCTCTGTTCGTATTTTTTATCACGGAAAATTTTGTTGAAAACTTTAATAAAACAAATGAATTGTTACATAATATTTACAATTCACCTAAAAATCAGATATTCCAACGGTTTTATCATAATTTAAAATTAAAGCCCCGGATTTAATCCGGGGCTTTCTATTTGTTTACGTAATTATCCCTTGGCGTACACAAAAATAGAATAAATTTGTCATTCTGAGCCTAACCTATGCGATTCTTCGGGCTATGCCATCAACAATGACAATTAGGCGAAAAATCACATAGCTGTTCTGATACCAAGGGATAATTAGTTTGCTTATGATTCCACGTATTCTCTTAGTCGTTTGCTTCTGTTCGGGTGGCGTAATTTTCTGAGCGCTTTTGCTTCAATTTGTCGGATACGTTCACGAGTTACGCCGAACAGTTGTCCGACTTCTTCCAGTGTTCTCTGGCGTCCGTCGTCCATACCGAAACGCAGTCTTAAAACATCGCGTTCTCTGGGGGAAAGTGTGCATAAAACTTCGGCTAAATCTTCTCTCAAAAGTTCTGACGCAACAGTTTTAATAGGAGCATCCGCTTCTTTGTCTTCGATAAAGTCTCCGAGTCTTGAATCTTCTTCTTTACCGATAGGAGTTTCAAGGGATAAAGGTTCCTGTGCAATTTTAATGATTTCGCGAAGTTTCGGGATAGAAACATTCATTTCAATTGCAAGTTCATCTTCGGTCGGTTTTCTTGAAAGTTCCTGAGCAAGGCGTCTTGTAACTTTTTTCAGCTTGTTAATTGTTTCAACCATGTGCACAGGAATTCTTATAGTTCTTGCCTGGTCTGCTATTGCACGTGTTATGGCCTGTCTTATCCACCAGGTTGCATAAGTTGAGAATTTGAACCCCCTTTCGTGGTCAAATTTTTCCGCTGCACGGATTAAACCTAAATTTCCTTCCTGAATTAAGTCTAAGAAAAGCATTCCGCGTCCTACATATTTTTTAGCAATACTTACAACCAGACGTAAATTTGCCTGAACGAGTTTTCTTTTTGCGATGGCGCCCGGGGTTCCGCCTTCAAGAATTTTTCTTGCAAGTTCGATTTCTTCGTTGGCGGAAAGAAGTTTAATTCTTCCGATTTCTCTTAAATACAGTCTGACAGGGTCATCAACAGCTATACCCTTCGGGACTTCCAAATCTGTTTCGTTTTCTTCACTCTGGGTATTTGTCATGTAGATATCTTCAAGGTTTACCTTTTTACCGATTTTTTCGGTAACGATATCTTCAATGTTATCGGTGCTTATATCCATATTCATATAATTTACACCGTCTGCTTCGGCAGCGAGGGCTGATTCATCATCAATGTCATTCAAGTCAATATTATCTTCGTCCATAATGCTGACAATAGAGGAGTTAGATTGTCTTTTTTTACTCATTCATTTTCTCCAATTTTAATCTGTTATTTATCTTATCTCTAAGCTGCATCTGAATTTTCAGGGCTTCTGTGTCATTATCATTTGCGCTTTTATATAAATTTCTGATTTGTTCCTGTTCTTTACGTTTTTGGCATTCATTGATTTTGTTTATATTTTCTTTGATTGCCGTTATAAAATCCTTATCATCAAGATTTTGAAAAGTTTCGGAAGTTGTTATCAGATCTGTTATAATGCTTTGTACTTCCGGGTTTTCGACGAAAGCTGTGTACAGCTGTTCAATCAATTCTTTCACATTATTTACGGTACAAGTTAATTTGTCAATTGTATTTTTTACATTTATTAACGTTTGGTCCGTAAACGGGGTGTCACCTATCATTTGCTTAATTTCTTCAAATGAAAAATGATTGTCTGTTACAAGAAAAACGCTCAATAAATTTTTTTGCGCTTTTTCTGAAATTGGTATATTTTTCTTAACAATTTTTTCTATATTTGAAATTTTTTCTGCCTCAAAACTTTGGGCTTTCTTGACTTCCCGCATAAGAGCGTTTTCATCAATATTAAGAGTATTTGCAATCATTCTTATGTATTCGGATTGCACAATTTCGTTTTTTATTTCTTTTAAAAGCGGAATAATTTCTTTAACTGTTTTTGTTTTTTCAACCGGTGTTTTTGGTTTTTCTTTCATAATATTGTTAAGCTGAAAATCCAAAAGCAGCGGGGCGTGAGCCATATATTCCTTATAGCTTTCCGCGCCTACAGAGCGGATAAATTCATCGGGGTCTTTCCCCTCGGGCGGTGCAATAACTCTTATTTCACACGCATATTTATCATCAGTTGCAGAAATATAACTTTCATCAAATTGTTTAATATTTCCAAGCCCTGTGAAGGCTTCTTTAATAAGTTCGGCGTTTCTGTTTGTGGCTTTTTGCCCTGCGGCATCTGTATCAAAAGACAGATAAATCCTTCTTGACGGCGTGTACCTTGAAAGGAGTTTAATATGGTCAGCCGTCAAAGAGGTGCCGCAGGAAGCCACAGCATTTTCTACCCCGTGTGCCTGGGCGGAAATTACGTCAAAATATCCTTCCATTAAAATTACGCTGTCATCGCGTTTTATGGCGTCTTTAGCTGTGTAAAGACCGTAAAGCAGTTTACTTTTGTTGTATATTAAAGAGTCTGATGAGTTGAGATATTTAGGCTGCTGGTCTTTTTCAACCGCGCGGGCTCCGAAAGCAACGTATTCGCCGAATTCATTTTGTATCGGTATAATAACACGGTTTCTAAACCTGTCTATATAATCGCCTTCACGGGTTTTAATTATCAGGCCGGCTTTTTCAAGAATATCTTCTGAAAATTCATCTCTGAATTTTCTGTAAAATGTTTCATAAGATTTCGGTGCAAGGCCGAGTGTATATTTTTCTATTATATCTTTGGTAATTCCTCTGCCTGTCAGGTAATCCAAAACTTTTGCGGTATCCGGTTCTTTGTCTTTTAAAAGTCTGAGGTTATAAAATTCGGCAGCTTTTGTGCAGGCCTTAATCATTTCTTCTTTAACCCCTTTTGATTCCGAACGCTTGAAGTTTTTAGGCATTTCAAGCCCGAATCTTTCGGCGAGTTCTCTTACAACCTCTATAAAGTCTTTATTCTGGGTTTTCATTATGAAAGTCAGTGCATCACCGCCGGCTCCGCAGCCAAAACATTTGAAAAATCCAAGGTTGGGATTAACTGAAAAAGAAGGGGTTTTTTCTTTATGAAACGGACAGCAGCCCCAATAATGTCCTCCGCTTTTTTTAAGAATAACTTCCTGTGATACAACTTCGACAATATCAAGTCTGTCTTTTATCTGGGTAACTAATTCTTCGATAGTATCTGCCATAACAGAATTTTATCATTAACAAAATTTTTTATCAAAAATTTACCTATAAGGGTAATTGATTATCGTATTTTCTGGAAATATTATTCTTATTGAGATGAAAAATCCGTTACCTACACAAGTGAGTCAAGATGTAGTTTATGTTAATGATGTTAGAGAGCTTAAAGGTGTAAAGGGTCTTTCAAATAAAAGACTCTGTGTTATAAGAACCGATTTTAAAGATATAAACAGGATTAAAAAAATCTGTAAATCATACCCCGGGTTAGAAATCTGGCTGGCGTGCAGACATGTTTCCAGAGATAATATTGTAACGGCTAACATGTGCGGGATAAAAAATATAGTTGAATATCCGCTTAGAGAAGAATTGATAGAGGAGCTGTTCGGGGACAAACCGCCAAAAAGCCTTATTAAAAAACCTTCCCGAAAAGACAGGGAAAAATATAAAGCCATAAAGGGTTTGACAGTAATGATTGTCGATGATAATCCTTTAAATACTGAACTTTTGGAAGAAACTTTGAAGGATTTGGGACTAAAGCTTTTTGTTTTTCAAAAACCAAAAGAAGCAGCTAAAATTGTTAATATCGAAAAAATAGATTTGTTTCTTCTTGATATTATGATGCCTGATATGTCAGGTTTTGATCTTGCCGGAATTATCCAGAAAACCAAACTTAACGCAAATTCTCCAATAATATTTATTTCAGCTCTTTCCGACAGGGAGCATAAGGTAAAAAGTTTTGATTTGGGCTCCTGTGCTTATATAGAAAAACCATTTGATGTAAATGTTGTAAAGTCTCAAATTTGCAGCCTCTTAAAGTCCCATAAAGATAATGAAAAATTATCACAGTCAAAAGATTCATATATTGCAATGGTTATACATGATATGAAAGGGCCTGTTCAGGCCGAGCTTTGTGCTTTAAAGCTTATGACCGGTTTATACGGTGCAAACTTAAACGAAGAACAGAAGGAAATTCTGGGAGATGTTATAAGTTCTACTAAATATCTTCAAAATCTTGTTGCAAATATTTTGGAAAAATATAAGGGAGATAACGGAAAAATTGTTATTACAAAGTCGCTTAACTCATTTAAAAAACTCGTTTCCGAGTGCTGTGATGAGGTTAAATATCTTGCTTTGGAAAAAAATCTGCTTATAAATGTCTCTTACAAATCGGCTATTGATTATATTTATTTTGACTACGATGAAATCAAACGTGTTATTAATAATATTTTAACCAACGGGATAAAGTACAGCTTTAAAAACAGGGAAATTAAGGTAACTGTTACAAATGACAGAGAAAATATAATTTTTTCTGTTGCAAATAAAGGGTTCGGGCTGGATATTAAAAAGGTCGGGAATGTTTTTGACAAATTTACTTCTTATTGCGAGGAGCAAAAAAGTGTTAATGCCGGATTGGGGCTGTATATTTCAAAGAAAATTATTGATGAGCACGGCGGCACAATCAAATTTGACAGTATTCCGAATGAATCAACAATAGTTACGTTTACTCTGCCTGTAAATGTAAGCGGTTGATGTTCAATGTTTTTCTCATATAATATAAATTATGAAGTATAGAGAAAATGTAAGAAACTTTTGTATCATTGCCCATATTGACCATGGAAAATCAACTCTTGCAGACCGTCTGCTAGAAAAAACAGGAACGGTTGCACAGCGCGATATGCAAAATCAGATTATGGATTCCATGGATATTGAGCGCGAACGGGGAATTACAATTAAACTCAATTCTGCCCGAATGAAATATAAAGCAAAAAATGGTAAAGAATATGAGCTTAATTTAATTGATACACCGGGACATGTTGATTTTTCTTATGAAGTTTCCCGCTCTCTTGCAGCCTGTGAGGGGGCTTTGCTTATAGTTGATGCAACACAGGGGGTTGAAGCGCAGACTCTGGCTAATGTTTATCTTGCAATTGAACAAAATTTGGAAATTATCCCGGTAATCAATAAAATTGATTTGCCTTCCGCTGATGTGGAACGGGTTAAAGAAGAAATAGAAGAGGTTCTGGGAATTGATGCTTCTCTTGCAATTCCAGTCAGCGCAAAAGCCGGTATAGGTATAGAAGAAGTTCTTGAGGCCGTTGTTGATTTAATTCCTCCGCCTGTTGATAATACTGACAAACCTTTGCGGGCGCTTGTTTTTGACAGTGCATACGACCAGTATTTAGGAACATTATGCTTTTTCAAAATTATGGACGGAAAAATTAAACAGGGTGACAGGGTTAAATTTATGGCCTCGGGTAAAGAATATGATGTTGTGGAACTGGGTTACCAGACGCCTTCCAGAGTGCAGGTAAATGAACTTATATGCGGTGATGTAGGATATTTTGCCGGCTCAATTAAAGAGTTGACAAGGTTTGTCGGTGATACCCTGACTTCTGTTGAAAATCCCGCAAAAGAACCTTTACCCGGATATAAAGAGGCGCTGCCGATGGTATTTTCCGGACTTTATCCCGTTGATAATGATGATTATGCGGATTTGAAAGAAGCTCTTGAAAAACTTAAGCTGAACGACAGCAGCATAACTTTTGAACCGGAAACATCCAGCGCGCTTGGATTTGGATTTAGGTGCGGATTTTTGGGAATGCTTCATATGGAAATTGCCCAGGAACGGCTTGAGCGTGAATACGGGCTTTCACTTGTTACAACAGCTCCTTCTGTTGTTTATAAAGTTCATAAAACAAACGGCGAAGTTGTTGAAATTGATAATCCTGCAAATCTCCCGCCGGCTCAATACAGGGAATATATTGAGGAACCTTATGTAAAAGTTCAAATTATAGCGCCGAACGATTATGTCGGAACTTTAATGGATTTAGCCCAGACAAAACGCGGTATATTTATTAATATGTCTTATATTGATAAAGTGCGCGCAAGTCTTGAATACGAAATTCCGTTGAGTGAAGTAATAACTGATTTTTATGACCAGTTGAAATCACGTACAAAGGGTTATGCAAGTATGGATTACGAGTTTAAGGATTACAAGCGTTCCAAACTTGTAAAACTTGATATAATGCTTGCAGGGGAAGTTGTCGATGCACTCTCGGTAATTTGTCATGAAGACAGCGCATTTTATATCGGACAGAAATTAACCGCAAAATTAAAAGACATAATTCCGCGGCAGTTGTTTGAAGTTCCTATTCAGGCGGCAATAGGAGGAAGAGTTATCGCAAGAACAAATATAAAAGCCATGCGCAAGAATGTTCTTGATAAATGTTACGGCGGTGATATTTCGCGTAAGCGAAAGCTTCTTGAAAAACAAAAGAAAGGCAAAAAACGAATGAAATCTGTCGGCAGAGTTGAAGTTCCTCAGGAAGCTTTTATGGCTGTTCTGAGTCTTGATGAGGAATGATACCTTTATCTCTGGCCTTCATAGCCGCTTCAGTTCTGTTTTTTACTCCGAGTTTTTTGTAAGTATGTGTAAGATGTGCTTTAACCGTGGATTTTGTGATACAAAGCGTTTCTCCGATGGCTTCGTTGCTTTTCCCACGAGCAGTTTCCCGTAATACATCTATTTCACGGTTAGTAAGATCCGATTTCTTTTTTTTCATAAATCTCTTTCTTCTTATTTTACCAACTTATTACTTCCAAAATCATTATTATAATCATAGCAAAACGCCGTGATATTGCTATTAGCCAAAGGTCTAAATTTAAAAAACGCCTCTAAATGCGCTCATACAGATGAAATCTAATAAATGTAACAAAATGTAAACAAATATGTAAAAAATATATATCATGCACGCAATTTTTAAATACAAAAATACTTTATATAAATATGGAAATCAATTTAAAGGAATTTTAAGAGAACAGAGTATTGTTATTCAATTAAAATTAATTAAATAGATTAAGAGAATGTGAGTAAAATAACGGAGAACAGGAAATGACAGGACCAATTAACGGAAACAACGGAATGAACAATGTTTATTTTGGACTTAATTCATTAAACGTAAACAAAACAGACAGAACTGTTGAAACAGAACAAACAACTTCAGCTTCGGAAACAAAATCAACAGAATTTACTTTTAATGTCGGTTCAAAACAGCAGGCTGACCAGATTAGAGGTTTGGAAGTTGAAGGAGCAGTAAGACTTGCAAAAGCGGATATGGAAGATTTAGGGCAGCTTGCACAAATTGCGGGAATAAGAAATATTTCGGTAACACAGCCGGTTTATAACAGAATAAGTGACTCTGTTGCAGGATTTACGAATGTTATGGATAATATTACAACAACAGACAATGCGGAAGCTTTGTTTGCCTCTCCGGAATTTGCAGTATTGAATAATTTATTCGGAGTTTAATAAATAATATATTTTGCTCACAAGGTTTGGCGGCCGGTTAAAACTTTAACCGGCCGTTTTGTTTTTTGAATGTTTTCTCTCCTCGGGAGAGAGTTATAGAGAGGGTTTATTAGGGAAGATTGGAAGATAAGAGGGTAAGAAGACAGGCTGTTATTTCCCCCTCTCTTTTTTAAGGAGAGGGCAGGGGTGAGGTTGTTATTTTGGAGGACAGGAAGGCAGGCTGTTATCGGTGAGCAAAGCTCACAAAAAATAATATTCCCTCTCCCGCAGGGGGAGAGGGAATATTGCTCATATCCCTTCCCTTGAGGGGAGGGGAAGTAAAGGGGAGGGTGGTTTATAATTGTAAACTTTTCTTAATAATCGGGTAAAAATATTAAAGTTTTCTATTTCGTGTGCCGATAAATATTATGTGAGTAAAATATGGAGAAGTAGAAATGTCAGA
Organism: Candidatus Gastranaerophilales bacterium; assembly: GCA_944326655.1. Lineage (GTDB taxonomy): Bacteria > Cyanobacteriota > Vampirovibrionia > Gastranaerophilales > Gastranaerophilaceae > Stercorousia. The sequence goes on from CALVEX010000044.1 coordinate 11,735, forward strand.
AAAAATTACAGGAAACAAACAACAAAATTTAACCGCTTTAAAAGCTTATTATGAAGCTTTAAGAGCATCAAAACAGGAAACACAGACTGTCGAAGAAGTTCAGGCAAACGCCGCACAGGCTGAAACAAAAGAACTTGGTGAAAAACTGCTTGAACAGCCTTATGCAAAAGTTAATTTTGTATCATCACAAGGAGTTGTAGCAAAAGAAGATGCCGCTGATTTGGAACAGCTTTTTGCAATGGCAGGACTCGGCAAAACACGTATGCCCTCCAAAACTGTTTATGAAAGAATAGGCGGATCAGTTGCACAGGTTTCAAAAGTTATGAGTGATATCGAAACAGAAGATCACATTGAAGCATTATTTAATTCTCCTGAATTTAAAACACTTGACAATATTTTCTTCTCATAAATTATGTCTTACATCTTATTAATATATATTTACTCACACACAATTATTTGAAAAAATCATTTTTTAAAAAGACCGCTAAACGGTCTTTTTTTATAGCTTTTTGTCTTTCAAATCCTACTTTACAAGAGTAATTTTCCTGTGTACTATAAGTTTATGCTGGACTTATTTGTTACAGGGGCTGATGAATATTCCGATAAAATTTTTGTAACTGCGGGACTTGCGGCTACAATGCAGTCGCTCGGGTATTCGGCCGGAGTTTACAAGCCTGTTGATGCGGGTGCGATTGAAAAAAACGGATTTATCCAGTCATTAGACCTTGCTTTTGTAAAATTTGTTGATCCTTATATAAAAACATATTTTTCTTACCTGCTAAAAAACAAATCTGCTCCGATACTTTCGGCTGCGGCAGAAAATATTGTTATAGAAAAAAATGTGATACTAGCGGATTTTCAAAAAATTCAGGATATAAACGAATGTCTTCTTGTGGAAGGAAGTTTCGGTCTGGCTTCTCCTTTGGGCAGGAATTTTTTGGAAGAAGATATGGTAAAAATGCTTGATATTCCGCTTCTTCTTGTAGTTTCTGCCAAGGCCGCGAATATAAATAATATACTTCTTACGATAAATCATGCCTCGGAAACCGGAATAAATCTGCGCGGGGTTATTTTAAGCAACTACCCTCAAACCTGTGATGACGTAAACATAAAACTTATGCCGCGGCTGATTGAAGAATACACAAATGCAAAAGTTCTCGGGATTTTGCCTGAATTTGACAAAAACCTTAATCCTAATGATTTGATAACTGAAATTTTAAACGGTGTTGATGTAGAAGGGGTATTTAACGTAAGAATTGCAAAGCTGCAAATGTGATATATTAATTCATATGTTACGAAATGTAAATATGAATTTTAAAATGGCTGAAACCCTGTTATACTGCCCTATAGGATAGGAGCGGGGCGGGGCAACTTTTTTAACCATTTTGACTTTACATGGATATACAACGTGTAAAAGATGAAAGGTAGTCGAAATGGTTACAGCTATTACAAATACCCCGGCAATGAATTTTGCCTTAAATTATTTACAATCTAACCCCGAAGCAACAGAACAGCAGTTACAGGCTGCACTCAAAAATCATCTTCAGGAATTGAAGAAGAACGGCGCAAAAATTAGTAAAAAACAAATTACGCAAGCTAATGCTCAAATAGGAGAGCTTTATAAGGCTGCCTCGGAGCAAATAAAAGCAAATTTGATGCCACGGGTTACGCCAGTGGCGCAGGAAGCTATTGCTTCCATTAATACATCTAATGCCGTATCAACTTATCAGGATTACCAGGGTCACATAAATCCTAAAGCATATCATCATTATGACAACCTGATTTCGCAATCCAAAAAAGCAAAACGTGGGCATCTTAAAAAAACAAGGTCAGATGCAAAAGCTGCATTCGGAGGCGATGAATATATAGAATTTTTAAGAAAACACCATCCCGATTTGTATGAAGAAATGCAAAAAGAAGCAACGCAGACTCCTCCTGCCGTTATTTCTAATAATCAAAATAAGAGGGAAGCACGTCAGGGAGACGATGCTTATATAAGTTCTAAAAAACGTAAACAAATGAAAAAAGAGGCGGAAATAGCCTCACAAACAGAACATAAAAAACGAGTTTTAAGGAATAATCCAAAGGATAAGAAAATTCGTAAAGCCCGTGCAAATGCACATTATTGCACATCGCAGGGAATTATGACAAAGAAAGCAAAAAATGTATTCAACTCTGTTGAACGACAGCTTGACGGCGAGCTTAATATCAGAATAAATGAAGAGCCCAACCGGGTATTAAAGGCAATGAAAAAGTTTTATTCTGACCTGGAAGCAAAAGCAGTTTCAGAGCATAAACCGTCTGTTTCTACCCCTGTTTCATCATCTTCAACTGTAACAACTGAAGTCTCAAATGTGGTAGATGCGGCAAAAAATTCTGCAAAAAATCTTAAATCGTCTAAAGTTTCCGGTGGTAAGATAGGCCTGATTGTAGCAGGTGTTGTCGGTTTGGCAAGCGCACTCGGATTTATGCTGTCAGGAAGTGATTCTAAAGAAGAAAAGAAAGATTTTAATGAGGCTGCTTAATATAAAAATAATCAATAGTGTAAAGGAGATGTAAAATATGCATATAGCCCCGGTTAGTGATAAAAGTCTGTACAGCGGCAATTTAGTGAATTTTCAGGCAAAAAGAAAATTGGAATCTGAAGATTTTTATGACAGTGAAATTAAAAGTAATTCAGGGGAAGAAGAAAACAATTCATCCTCGGGCAAAAAGATTTCTTCAGGTACTGCTGCAGCTTTAGCGCTATCCGCAGCTGTATTAGGCGGTGCGGTTATGTATAAGCGTAACGGCTGGATGATAAGGAGGCTTGAACACCAACTTTCAGAAGCAATAGAAAATAACAAAATAGCTAACGGAGTTACTGATGAACTTAAAAACTCACTGTCAGCAGCTGAACAAAAAGTTAAAGGCCTAAAAACTGAGAACGAAACACTTCAAGGTATTAATAAAGCATTAAAAGAAGAAATAGAAAAAACAAAAGATAAATTAAATGATATTTTTGAAGGAGATATGGCGCCGGAAGCTGTCCGCAATAAGATTTTAGAAAAACTGAAAGCTAAAATTGACAAAGGTGAACTGGATTATGATATTACAGAACCGCCTGTTACCGGTAAGGGCGGAAGAAAAGTTGACGATAATGCGCTTCCTTTACCGTCTCATGTAGGCACAACAAACAGAGCAGGCATGAAAGGGCTTGATATGCCTGAAATTTCTCCGGACGGAAGATTTGATTTTGAACTTCCGATGTCTGATGAGGTTAAGATTACGCACATGCCAAGTGTAGACTTTAGGCCCGTACAAAATCAGGCGACAAGTATTTCGGAAAGCTATGCTGATTCTGTCAGATGGGATAATGATAAAATAGCCAGAGATATAATGCAGAATTTTTATGACGGCCATGGACAAACTCTTGACGGGGTAAGACTGCATTTTGAACCGGCAGGAAACGGAAAATACAGAGTCAGAATTACAGGTAAATCAACTTATACTCCTGATAAAGCTGTTTATATCGGAGAATCAACAAAACGCGATAATGCAGCGGCTGCCGGAAATTACGGTGAAGGTTTGAAGATGTCTGTTTTAAAATTGTTGCGTGATGGCGGTGCAGATGATGTAAGAATATCCTCTGATAACTGGAAACTTACATACACTCTTGCTGACGGAAACCTTTCGGATACACGTGTTCTATCATATTCTCTTGATAAGATTGATAAGTATGATGGTAACTATATAGAATTTGAAACATCGGATATAGATTTGCTTCGAAGTTTGAAAAAGACTATAAATCGTTTTTACCATTCAAATAACAAGCATTTTGAGTGCCCTGATTTTGAAAATAAATTGCTTAGTATTAAGATGTTACCGCAGGGAGAAAAGGGCGGAATTTACATTGCGGGTCAGCGTTTTGAATTTGATAATGATTATGATGGCCTGAATGGTATTGTTATTAATATAAAAGAAAAACTTCCCAAAAAAGTTCTTGACCCATCAAGAGACAGAACTACCCTGAATACATCAGACCTTGAAAATATTGCGCAATGGGTTGCTTCAAACAGCCGTACGACGAATGATGACAGAGTTAAATTGATAAAATCTCTTGAAAATTATTGGCCAGAGAAAGATTACGCAAACAAAACACCATTAGATAAATTTTTAAATATGTTTTTATTATATGCTAACGGTTTTGGCAATAAGAATTTGAAAATTCAATTTCCGGAGAAGTATGTTGCTTATTCCAATGCATCAGAAGATGTTGTGCTGGATTTAACATTAAAGGGTTATACGATTTGTAAAGAGCGTTTTTCGAAATTAGGCATGCAGACAATAAAAGAGCTGTTAGGTGATGCAAGAGCGCACGACGTTGTTATGCCGAATGAAATTCAAAAGAAGAAAATTCTTATTTTAAAAGAAGCTCTTCAGAAACTCTCGGCGTCTTTGAAAGATACACATTTTACTGCAGATGAACTTGACACAAAAATTTATCTTTTTGATAAGACATCTGCCAAAGACAGTAAACTATATTCTGATACCATGGCAGAAGCAATAATAGATAATGGTGTTTCAAAAGGCTTCTGGATAGAAAAAAGCTACCTTGACGGCGCAAGCTTTACGGATGTTCTTGAAACAGCACTCCATGAGCTTTCCCACAAAGCCGGCGGGGACGAAAGTGCTGCATTTTCTTACAAGCTGACAGATGTAAACAAAGATGCAATCGCTCAGATTATGAATGATGTTACCTCCCGCAGCGAGCTTCAGGCCTTGAATACTTTATGGAACAGTCTTTCGTAAAGAAATGTAAAATTATATACTTTTTATATAAAAGTAAGTCAATTTTTTAAAGGCTTACTTTTTTATAAATATAGAGGTATAATAATTTTATGGATAAGAGAGATTTAACAGTAATCGAAAATAAAACGATTGTCGAAGAAAAACAGGCTGAAAAAACTGTTTCACGCCAGACAAACCCGATTGCTAAAAAATTTGTCGAGTTCCATAAAGAAAATATGTCTAAATTCAGTGTGAAAGATTTATTTAAAAAATGATATTAGAAGCTTGGAAGGTAAGAGGGTAAGAAGATAAGCTGTTATCAAGAATAAATCTTGTTGCAGATTTACCAGCACATCTTTTAATAAAATTGGCCTATCTTCCTATCATCTTACCTTCCTATCCTCTGATACCACCCATAATCATGGATGGAGAAGGTTAATATGTATCAGGTTAAAAATCAGATTTATCAGTATATGACAAAGACGCAGAAATCCGCTCTGTGTAATTTTTTGCGCGCGCTTGTCAAAAAATCGCCGGAGATGAGCGTTGACGATATTTTAGATAAGTTTCTTGACGACGAAAGATACTATTTTGAGATTAATAACCCCCATTTTGAGTTTCTTGAAAACTATTTGGATGATAACAAATTTCTTGAAGAAACATCCCTGTATCTTAAAGAGTGCCGTAAATACTACGACTACAGAAAAAAACAGGAGCCTGTAATTCAGGCGCAGAAAGAATTTGAAAAGAAAAAACGCGCGTTTTTACGTGAAGTTAAAATGTCAAAAGAAGCTCCGACAAAAAAACAGCTTTATTATTACGACCGTTTGTGCAAAAAATATAACATAGAAAAAAAAGAATTGGCATCAAAACTGGAAGCCCGTGACGAGATAGAGAGAATATTAAATAGTTATTCCCCCTCATCTGCCTTACAGGCACCTTCTCCCGCCGTTGGGGAGAAGGAAGGAGATTGCTTATGACAACTTTACAAGAGATTTTGAAAATATTGACGGATAGCGGCATTGAACCTAATGAGGCAAATGTTGAAGTTAAACTTTTGCTTGAACATTTCGCAGATTACGGGACAAAAGATATTATTACCGGTAAAAAATTAACCGCTGATAAACTTGAAATAGTTAAAGAAAAAGCGCTTTTGCGCGCAAAAATCCGTCAGCCAATACAACATATTATCGGCTTTGCGGATTTTATGGGCGAAAAATTTATTGTAAATTCGTCTGTTTTAATTCCGCGTGATGAAACGGAAATTCTTGTCAGAAAAGCAATAGATGTAATTAATAAAAATAACCTTAAAACAGCGCTTGATATCGGTACAGGTTCAGGCTGCATTGCCTGCATGATAGCTAAACATACACAATGTCAGATTATAGGGCTTGATATTTCAACCGATGCTTTAAATACGGCGCTTGACAATGCTTCAAGGCTAAACCTTTTCAACAGGGCAATTTTCAGAAAATCTGATGTATTTTCCAACGTCAAGCCCGGGGAAACGTTTGATATAATTGTATCTAATCCGCCGTATATTCCTCCTTGTGAAAAAGAGACAATTCAAACAGAGGTAAAGTTTGACCCTGAAGAAGCTTTGTTTACAAAAGATGAAAAAGGACTGGAATTTTACGAAAAAATTACATCCGGCGCGCCAAAAGTATTGAACAAAGGCGGATTTCTGTTATTTGAACTCGGTATGGGACAGTCAAAAGATGTAAAATCAATTATGGAGAAGAACGGTTTTTCCGATATTGAGATAATTAAAGACTTAGCTGGGATTGACAGGGTTATTGCAGCATCATTGAAGTAAAAACCCTCTCTTATTTTACAAGGCTTTCTGTTTCGTTAAACATTACCATGTAAAAGTCAGGGCTTGTCATATTGGGATTTTTTTTCATAAATTTTTTTACATCAAAGTTTTCAAGATACTTGTCCAGCTTTTTCTGAACTTTTTCGTTTCCTTCGTGTTCGTTTTTGAGTTTTGCTATATATTGTTTTGTCATATACAGAACTTCTTCTTCTGTCAAAATCGGCAGGCCGCCGATTAAGACCTCATCGGGTTCATCTTCATCAATATATTTTTTTAATTCTTCTTTCGGATCTTCTTTTTGGCGTCTTCCGTTGCTGTCAGAAGATGTGGAAGATGAAACCGTTCTGTTTCCGAAAGGATTGTTAACACTGTTAAACATAGGATGCCTCAAATTTACTGCTTTGCATGCTTTTATACGGAGATATAACAGAAAAACTTTAGTTAAATCATACAAATAGATGAATACAAATTTACATGTCTTTACAAAAAATTAAAGTTTTTCTAATAAGTGTCCGTTATACCAATTGTAAAATAATTTACAGAAAGGATAGGTATATGGAAATTACAGGAGTAAATTCAAAAGCGTACACATCGGCTGCAGCAGCAGTGGAAGAAGATGAAGAATTACAGGAAACCCAGGAAGAAGAAGCACAAGAATACGGGGTTTCTGTAAAAGACAAAGAAGAAAAAGACACTACGGAATTTTCTTCTTCAGACTATGATGAGGCAGATGTTCAGGAAAAGGCTGAAAATTATCTTAAAAATTTGATTTATGCAGGCGGCTTGACTGATGCTTCAGCAGCGGCTTTGCAAAACTATATGAACACATTTGACGTTGCAAAGTTTATTAAAGATTACGGGCCGTTTACGACAACTGCCGAAATTTCAGCGGCGATGTATGCGGCTGTGGGAAGTTTAATTAAACAACAGCAGCAGGATGAGTAACATAGGTTTAAAGGCGGTTTTAAAAACCGCCTTTTTATTACCTTTCCCGTTAGATTGTAAGTTGGGGTTTCCACCCCCGGCAAAATTGATACTCCGTAAAATGCCGGGTTTATTTACAGACTGTAGGTTGGGGTTTCTACCCCAACACAATTATTTTATTTGATGTAGAATTATGGAATGAATTACAGACGGGCTTTTATCTCAAACAGTTATGTACATTTAATTATTGTCGCCTACGATAGAAGAAGTCTATTTATAAATAATATAGAGCTTTTAAGATGTGCATTTAAAAATGCAAAAAACTTCTTTAATTTTGAAATTGTTGCAATATGCGTTCTGCCAAATCATATTCATGTAATTTTGAACCCGGAAAATATTAATGAATATCCTAAAATAATTACATCTATAAAATATTATTTTTCAAAAAATTATAATGTTGGGGTAGAAACCCCAACCTACGGATATATTAATAAGGGGGAAAAGGGAGTTTTTCAACGCAGATTTTTTGAACATACAATTATGTCCGAATATGATTTGAATAATCAAATTGATTATATACATTACAACCCTGTGAAACACGGACTTGTTAATAATGTAAAAGACTGGAAGTATTCATCATTTCATAAGTTTGTAAAACAAGGTTTTTACGAAAATGACTGGGGTAGTGCAAAAGATATTGAAAATATCAAAAATTTAGATTTTGAATAGTCATAACTTCAGGAACTTTTCCTCATATCAACTAAATAATAGTAGGTTGGGGTTTCCACCCCAACAAAAATCTAATATAACATATTTATTGCAGGCCGAGGAATCCCCCGGCAAAATACTTTATTTTTTTGCAGATTTATCCGCGAGTTCCGAATCAACCCTTAAAAATAC
>CALVEX010000045.1 GCA_944326655.1 Candidatus Gastranaerophilales bacterium
CGGAAAACCGGACATTTTGCACAAAATCATAGATTTTGGCAAAAGCAGTCAAACAAGTTCAGAGCCTGCCCTGAATTCATTTCAGGGGTGACGCCTTTTACCATATTTAGTGTAAACTGCGATATAAATCCCTAAACTTGCAGGCAATCTTCAAAATCTTTATTTATATATTCCAGATTATTCAGATCTTGCGGCTTAAATGTTCCATTATCCATTTTCTCATAAATAGAGCAGCGTGTATACATTTTGTCAGTTGCTTCCTGAAGCAGATTTGCTATATCTGCCCCTGAATAAGATAAATCATAAATCTTTTTGGCTAATTCTTGTTTATTTACATCTTCATTTAATTTTTTATCTTTCAGGTAGAAATTAAGTATATCAAAGCAAGCTTTTTCATCAGGTCTTTTAACCTCAATAAGATTTCCCAATCTGCCCTTTCTTTTTATTGCACCGTCTATCATATCCACTCTGTTTGTTGTTCCTATAATTGCGACTCTGGCTTTATTCTTTTCTAGCCTGTCAAGCAGAGTTAAAAACTGAGAAACAACCGAATTATTCGGGACATTATTACTTCCCTCCCGACGGATTGGTAAAATAGAATCAATTTCATCAATAAATAATAGCGAAGGCTGATTATCCTCCAACTCCTTAAATACGTTTCGCCACAAAGCCTCAGATTCTCCAAAATGAGAACGTTCAAGTTCTTTCGAATCAATTTTTACAAAATGAATATTCTCACCTTTCCTCTTTTTAGCTTCGCCGATTACTGCAAGAGCCAAAAGTGTTTTGCCAGTTCCCGGAGGACCGTATAAAATCGTACCCCTGTTCATTAAGCCGGGAAAAGCTTCCGGATACAATAGAGGGAATAAAACCTTTTTTTTCACTATATCTACAGTATCATCCATGCCTGCAATATCAGCAAATGTACGAGTAGGAATTGTTATTGATTTTTTCTTAGAAGACTCTTTTGAACAGGTATTTCTTTGATTTGAAGCATCCGTTTTTTGGGAATTTGAAACTTCAGTTTTATCAATAACAAAACCGTTTTTAAGCTGCAAACCTTCGGTAAAAAAGCATTCAACAGGAAACTTTGCGTCATAAAGTATTTTATTTGATTCTACGTCAGTTTTTAAAAGCCTGAATTTAATTTTATCACCAGTCTCAATTAAATCATTATATTTTGCGGGTATTTTATGACTTACCCAGGCGTAAGAGTCGTTAGCTTCTTCATTCGAAAGGTTTCTGGAATCTCCATATACATAAAATTGATTTCTATCTTTTCTTGCAATTATAAAAGTGCTATTTGCAGATTCATCACTTATTATATAAACATTTTTTATATTTTTGGGTTTTGGAATAAAGCTGTTCTCCTCAGTTAATACACGCTTAATGTTCAGTTTTAAAAAACTGCTTTCAAGATTTCCTACAACAACTAAAGACGAATCATCCAGTCTGTGCAGAGTATCTCCAAGCTTTAAAGAAATTAAAATTTCATTTGCTTTAAGGCCGCTAAACAACTCAGTATCTTTAGCTTTAATCCCATTTTTACGTTCATTTTCATTAGACACAGATTTTGGATTATTGCCGGACTCATCTGCTTCTTGAGATTCAATATTTTTATTTTTTCGTCTTGAGAATAATCCGGAAAATGTAACATAATCATGTGATTGCGTATATAAAGGCAAAGACATTTGATTTTTTTTATAAGTGTTATTGTTTTGAGGATATCGTAACGTGTTTATTGCATAAACTCTCATATTTTTTATTAAAGCTGAAAAAAATTTTTTTTGCTATCGTGAAGCCTTTATTTTTATGATAATATTAAATTATAGAAAAGAAAGAGGAATAAAATTATGTCAGGACACTCAAAATGGTTAACCATTAAACATAAAAAAGCAAAAGTAGATTCACAACGCGCAGTTGTATTTCAAAAATACTCAAGAGAATTAATTGTATCTGCGAGGTTAGGCGGTCCGGATCCTGCCGGCAACTTCAGATTAAGAACAGCTATTGAAAAAGCAAAAGCAGCAGGACTTCCCAACGACAATATTAAACGCGCAATTGAAAAAGGCGCTGGTGCAGGTGCTTCTGAAAACTATGAAGAACTGATTTATGAAGGCTACGGTGCCGGCGGTGCCGCAATCGTTGTGGAAGCAATGACTGATAACAGAAACAGAACAGCAGGAGATATCAGAAGCTTTTTCACAAAGTATAACGGAAGCTTGGGCGCTACAGGCTGTGTAGGCTGGATGTTCGACCAACGCGGAATAATAGTATTTGATGGTTCCGTCGATTTTGAAAAATTATTTGAAGCGGCAATAAACCTTGACGCTCTTGATGTTATTGAAGAAGACGATACCTACAAAGTTTTAACAACCCCCGAAAATTTTCAATCAGTTGTTGAAGGTCTTGAAAAAGAAGGGTTTAAAGCTGAATCAGCCGAACTTACAAGAATACCCAAAAACACTGTTGAAATTACCGATGAAAAAACGGCAGATCAACTTTTGAAACTTTTGGACAAACTCGAAGAACATGACGATGTCCAAAACGTTTATTCAAATTTTGATATATCAGATGATATTTTACAAAAATTAGATAATTAATATGATTGATAATCTTAGACAAATATTTAAATTTCTTGACGGTGCTTCAAATATTCAAAGTATCGTAAGTGTGTTGCAGGAAGTCTTTCCTCTGAATGCAATATACATTTACGATCCTACAACCGAATCTTTAAGAGATTTTTCCAAAAGCTGGATGTTTATCAAGTCGAAAGAATTAAATAACATATTTAAAAACCTCAAAGACAAAAAATATATTAAAGACGGCACTTATTCATATTATGCCCTTTTTAACAACGGGCAGATAATAGGAATGCTGGAATTTACAGAAAATCTTCACAGCAGACTGCTTGAATTTCTTGAACTTTCAATATTCTGTATCTCGCTGAAAATCCAAAATATTATCCTTAGTGAAAGGATGCAGAAAAATATTGATTTTCAGGATTCCATGAAAAACATCGCAAAAATTATTGAAACCCAGTATGAAACAGGTTATATAGTTCCTATTATAGGCGAAATGATTGATAAATTTGTTTCTGACCACCTTGTTTATATTTTTATCGACAACAAGCTTGTCTGGCCTTCTGCCTGCAAGGATGAAAAAATATTTGAACTGATAAAATGTTTAAACAGCAATTCGGAATATATTCTTACACCGGACAGGAAAATAGGACTTTTCCCTCTGATTAGCGAAAACAAACTGCTTGGCTGTATCGTAACCAAAGGTACCGACACTGTCCTGAGCGATAAAGAAATTGAATATCTGGAACAGCTTTCAACACAAGCCGCAACAACTATCAACAGGGCAAATGTTTATGCTGAGATTTTAAAACACGCAACTCTTGACGCTCTAACAGGATTTTATAACAGAAGACAGCTTGAAGAAAGGGTTAAGCAGGAAGTCTCGGGAGCAAAAAGGCAAAAACGCAACCTTTGTGCAATAATGATTGATATTGACTTTTTCAAAAATGTTAACGATACTTACGGCCATGCTGCCGGAGATTTAGTTCTAAAGACAACAGCAAGAACAATAAAAATGCAGCTGAGGGATTATGACATTGCAGGAAGATACGGAGGAGAAGAATTCGTAATTCTTCTGCCGTTTACAAAACTTGAAGAAGCTTCAATGGTTGCGGAAAGGCTCCGCAAAACCGTTGAAAAGACTAAAATTGATATTTCGAAAATTAATCCTGATTCACATATTAAAAATATCAGTGTTACAATAAGTCTTGGAGTTCATCAATACAAACAGGAAGAAAACGAAGAAGAATTTATTGAAAATGCTGATAAAGCACTATATGAAGCTAAAAACAGCGGTCGTAATAAAGCTGTTACAAAGGAATAAAAATGATGAAAAGTTATAAAAAATTATGCAAAACTCTTGAAGATACAAAAAAACTGGCTCAAAAATTTGCCTCGCTTATCAAAGACGGATGTTTTATAAACCTGTACGGAGAAATCGGAGCTGGAAAAACTGCTTTTGTAAAATTTGTTGCTGATGCGCTTAATGTTAAAGAAAAAGTTACAAGTCCGAGCTTTGTTATTCTCAATGAATATCATACAGGCTCGATTCCTATTTACCACTTTGATCTTTACAGACTTGAAAACGAGGGAATAAAAACCATTTATGATGAATTGCGCGAGTATTCCGAGGGCAAACAGGTTACATTCGTTGAATGGGCGGAATTTAACCAAAATGAAGCACCTTTTAATCACATAAAAATTAATGTTACATACTCGGATGATGATTCTCGAATTTACGAATTTATCTCCTGCGGAAAAGATGAAATAATAGAGGGGTTAAAAAAATGATTACGCTTGCTTTTGATACCTGCCTTGATAAAATGTATGTTGTCTTAAAAAAAGACGGACAAATTCTTTCTTCGCGTATTGTTGAAAATCAAGACAATAAATATCATTCCGCATTTCTGATATCAACTTTACAGGAGATTATGAGAGAAAATAATGTAAAGCCGCAAGATGTTGATTTGATCGGGGTAAATATCGGCCCGGGAAGCTTTACGGGTATAAGAGCCTGCGTTACTGTTGCCCGTGTAATGGCACAGCAGCTCAACTGCAGGACAGCAGGCGTTTCATCATTAGAAATTCTTTCAAAAATTTCCGATAACAACCCGCTGGTTGCACTTGATGCAAGAAAAAACAGTGCTTACCTGTATTATAACGGAGAAATCAAAGGGGCAGTACCTCTTGATGAAGTTGAAGAAATAATTAAATCCGGAAATTTCACAGTAATTACCGATAACAAATTAAAACCGGTACTGGGCGGAATTTCTTATCAGGAACATTCTTATCAGCTCGGACAAATTCTTGCAGAACTTGCAGAACAAAAAGATGATGAAGGTAATTGGCGCAAATTAAAACCACTATACATTCAACCGCCTCCAATGGGAGCTTGATAGCAAGATACTGTTTTTAAGACTTTAACGGACTTTTTTCGGGTAATCTTTTGGAATTTTCCAACCGTTATTCTGAATTAATTTTGTACAAAATCCCCCTTCGTCCTCACAGTTGCTGTATAATTGCTGTTCAGTACCGTTCCAGCCGCTTGTATACGGTTCCAAAAACTTATTTTTTTGTACCTTGGCTTGAGACAACGGATTAAATAAAAAAGTAAAAGCACAAATACCACGCATTGCACGGTACTTTTCAGGAGAATAACCTCCATTATAACAATTTCTCTCCTCACTGGTGTAAAAGACTATATCATGAATAGTACCTTCATTAAGAAAAGCAAAAGAAGTTCCGTCAGAGAGCTGAAAAAGCGGAGTATTTATTACGGACTTTTTAACCTCAACTATATTCATATATTTTCCTATATATCTGTTAAACCACTCAAGCCCTGGGGAAGAAAGCTTTCCGTTTTCATCCTCCGTTAAGAACACACTTGAATCTTCAAACCAAATTTCAATATCACCGTTATCAGCTATTGAACGTAAGACAGCCTGATTAAATGTTGAATAAAACTTTTTAAGTTTAGCCTCAACAGAATGATTTCTGTAATTCTGAATAACAGACGGTAAAGTCATAGCCGCAACAACCCCTATGATGCCAAGGGTGATTAGAACTTCTGCCAAAGTGAAGGCAGCCTGACGTTGACTGTTAGGCATGGCCACGCGCGTAGCGTCCTCTGCAAGAGTGAATGCAGCTTTCCTTCTTAGTGGACAGTGATGAGTGAAGAGTGAAACGAGTTTAGGTGAATAAGTTCGTTTCAAACAATATCCGTCCCCTCCCTTGAGGGGAGGGGAATACAAGGGGTGGGTGATATTAATATCGATCCTATTTTTATTATTATCATAATACCCCTCACCCGAATTTCTATGCTCACTTGTGTTCGCCAAGAAATTCTCCCTCTC
>CALVEX010000046.1 GCA_944326655.1 Candidatus Gastranaerophilales bacterium
TAATCCAAAATCTCTATGATATCGGAGTTGATGCAATAATTGTTCAGGATACGGGGATTTTTAAACTTGCGTTAGACGGTAAATTACCGCCTATAGTGCTTCATGCAAGCACCCAGTGTGATAACAGAACTCTTGAAAAGGTTAAATTTTTTAATGAAATCGGAGTTTCGCGGGTAATTTTGGCTAGGGAACTTTCATTAGAACAGATTAAAGAAATTTGCCAACTTTCAAAGGCAGAGATTGAAACATTTGTGCATGGCGCCTTATGTGTTTCATACAGCGGGCAATGTTATTTCAGCCACTATATAGGCGGGCGTTCCGCAAACAGAGGGGATTGTGCTCAGGCTTGCCGTAAAAAATACACCCTCGTTGATGAAAACGGCAATATTATTGCAAAAGACAAATACCTTTTGAGCATGAAAGATTTTAATGCATCGTCGCATTTAAAGGAATTAATTGATGCGGGTGTTAAATCTTTTAAAATTGAAGGACGGCTCAAAGATGAAAATTATGTGAAAAATGTTGTTGCATATTATAGATGCGAAATTGATAAATTTGCACAAAAAACATCTTCGGGCAAAATCTTTTTGGACTTTGATCCGGATGTAAAAAAGAGTTTTAACAGAGGTTTTACTGACTACTTTTTAGACGGCCGTAAAAAATGTTTTAATTTTGACACTCCAAAATCTATAGGTGAAAAATTAGGTCGAATTACACGTGTGGGCAAAGATTATTTTGAAATCGAAGTGCTGGAAGGTAAGAAGACTAGAGGTCAAACTGCTTTTGACAAGGGAGATCTGCATAAAAATAAACTCCTTCCCTGTTTAGGGAAGGACGGGATGGGTAACGATAAATTAAACGAGTTACTACCCACCCTGAATCCCTCCCTGACCAGGGAGGGACGGGTAAATCCTCAAGACGGTTTATATTTCAACGGGCAAGGCTGTCTTGTAAATAAAGTTGACGGAAATAAAATTTATCCTAACAAAATGGATGGTATCTCTGTCGGGTTGGAAGTTTATAGAAATTTTGACAGCAGATTTGAAAAACAGCTTGAAACTTCCGGAGTAAAACGTCAAATCGGGGTTAAATTTATTTATTCGGACGGAATTTTAAAAGCAGAGGACGAGGACGGAAATTCGGTAAAAATTTCTTTACCGGCTGGTGAAATCCCTAAAAATCCCGAAAAAATGAGAGAAACCTTTATAAATCAGCTTAAAAAAACAGGCGAAAGCGATTTTTATGTTGATAGCATTGAGATGAGCGGAGAATTGCCTTTTATGCCTGTTTCAAAAGTTAATGAACTTCGGCGTAATATTCTTGATGACTTGATGAAGGTAAGATTAAAAAATTATCCGCGTGAGTTTCAAGAACCTCTCAAATATGCTGAATATCCTCTTAAAAAACTTGATTACAGAGCCAATATCCATAATAAGGAAGCAAAAAGTTTTTATGAGAATTGCGGATGTGAGGTTTGCGAAATGTCTGCCGAGAGTGGTTCTTCTCCAAAAGAGCTGATGCGGACTAAACACTGTTTGAAATTTGCGTTCAACATGTGTAAATCTCCTAAAAAACTTTTTCTTATTGATGAGAAAGGGAAAAAATATCCTCTCAAGTTTGATTGTGCAAATTGCGAGATGATAATTGCAGCCAGTTAACGCATACATCCATAAATTTTTCAGGTTCATCAAGGAATAAATCTTCTGCATGAGTGCTGTCAAACAGTTGAAATCGTTTTTCACAGACCGCTTCTTTATAAAGTTTTTCGGTGTGCCAAGGGTGTACTGTCGGGTCTTTTTTCCCAGCAATAAAGAGTGTCGGGGCTTTTACATATTTTATAATATCAACCGGCTTAATTTTTGAGCGCAGCATTAAAGAGATAAATGACGGACGTACTGAAAACCACCGCCCGGGTTCGTATTTTTTCAAAGTCGGAAGCCAGGCTTCTTTTTTCCACATTTGATTTTCAATTTTATCAAAATCACACGGCGCCGAAACTGCAATTATTTTATTTACGTCATTATAAAGTGCAGCGTGAATAAGAACGAGAGCTCCTCCGAGAGAAAAACCGGTAAGATAAATTGTTCCGTACTGTTTTTTTGCGTAATCAACAACAGCCTTTAAATCAATAGGTTCTTTATTTGTAAATGTGTAAAATCCAGAACTTTTTCCGTGTCCTCTGCAATCAAAAGATATTACGTCATAATATTTTGAAAAATCTTCTGCAAGATTTGAAAAAGCCTTGCTGTCTTTTGTCATAAACCAGCCGTGCACAATAATTACAACTTCTTTGTGATTAGTTTTGTAATGATTTAGTGCAAGCTTTATCCCATCTGATGTCTTTAGAAAAATTCTCTCCATACAAATATAATATCATGTTTTGACTTTATAGTAAAAAACCTTAAATAAATTGTGTAGATATCATACGAAAGTAAGAGCAAGGAAAGCAGGTTTTGGTATATATTTATATGTACCAGAGGGTAGATTTGTGTTAAACGGTATATTTCAACGTCCTTATTTGAATAAAGATGCAAGAAATCTTGTTAAAAAGAAACAGGATGAAGAACAAAACGCGTCTTCTGCCCAGCGTGAACAACAAGCTGATCAGAATTCCAGAAGCAAAGGCCTTCAATATGTTGAGCAGAAAAAGCCTTCATATACCCCTGCATATCAGCAAACTTCCGGTGAACAGGTTGATTGGCGCCAGATGCGTTCGCAAATCCAAAGTCAGGTTCAGCAAAGAAATGCGCAGCAGACAACTCAGGTACAGCCTGTTGCCCAAACTACCGTTCAAGGCCGCAGTGCAGTTATTAATATTGCACAAATTTTGAAAGACTTTAACAATACGGCGATTGCAATAGGAACGCCGGAAGATCTTAAAGCAGAGGTTGACGGTTATCTTTCTCTTATTACTTCACAGGTTAAAAAAGAAAATCCGAATACAAAGCTTATTAAATCAAATCTTAAAAATGCCTCAACTATTCTGGATGATTATATTTCCAAAACTCTGAATAAAGATTCCAAAGTCGTTGAAAATTGGGTTGATGCATTATTTTTGCAGCAAATTGACTTTAAATACAATGAAAACGACATAAATCCGCAGTTTTTGGTAAAATTTCCGGAAGGAAGCACAAACAGACAGGAAAAAGCTGAAAATAAAACAGCTGTTGATAATACAGTAAAAGAACCTGTCCAAACTGAAATCGAAACCGATGCAAAAGTTGTTTCCTTAATTCCGCAGGATAAAGAATTAAAATCTCTGTTTATTCAATCCAAAAAACTTGCTTATGCTAATGAGCCGGAAAAGGCTATTCAAACCTTCCAAAAGGCAATGGCGAGGGCCGATGAAGTCGGCGACACCGAAACAAAATCAAAAATTTTCTATGAAGTCGGCAGAATTTATGACGACCATGATTTTTATGCACAGGCTCTAAAAAGTTATAATAATTCTATCCAAACAACAACTGATAATAACGTAAAAACAAAAGCACACTACTCAATGGCACAGATTTACGATGATGTGAACCAGATTAAACCCGCACTTGATCATTACTTTAATTCTGTTTCCTATGCGGGAGAGGCTGAAAATTTGGCCGCACAATCTACCTCTTTGACTAAAATGGGTAATATTTTTACGGATATGTATGATGATGAAGCCCTTGACTATTACTCTGTAGCTGATGATCTTGCCTCGCAGACCGATAATTCAAAAGTTAAAGGCTTTGTATCATCAAGCCTCGGCAACGCTTATGAAAAATTCGGCGAATCACAAAAAGCTTTAAAATCCTATTCAAAAGCCGTGCAGCACTATGCTGACGCCGAATCTCCCCTAAAAGTTGCACAAAATTATTCAAAAGCTGCTGATATAATGGTTGAATACAGCAACGTAAAAAAAGCAAAAGGGCTTTTGACAAAAGCACAAAATTACGCAAGACAAACGGATGATATAAATTTGATGAATGAAATCAGCGAAAAACTCGGCGCATTAGAACTTTTAGGATAGAAAATTTTTCCTCTGTTGATAATTGATGAGTTAGTGGGTGAGGTTTTATTTTGGATGTCCGGAGGGCAAGAGGTCGGGAGGGCAGGCTGTTATCGGTGAGCGAAGCTCACTGAATGATAAAACATGTCATTGCGAGAGAGCGGCAGCGAACGTCGCAATCGCATATCACCCACCCCTTGTATTCCCCTCCCCTCAAGGGAGGGGACATGTTATGCTGAACATCGCAATCGTATTATTGTTAATATTCAATAATATTGTAATTACTACGGCACAGCGTGCCTAGTAATTACAACAACTAATTAATGTACCCATCCAAACCTTCCCTGATTAGGGAAGGCTTTAGTTCTTCTACCCTCTAAGGGGAGGGTCTAGCGAAGAGGGTAAGTGCAACGGATGGAATTATTGTAACAAAATGTAAATATAAATTTAAAAAAGGCTGAAACCCTGTTATACTGCCCTATAGGATAGGATAGGATAGGATAGGATTAGGAGCGGATTGTCTTCGCAATTTTTATTTTGTTTGCATTTTAATTACACATAGGTAATAAATAGAAGGCAGGTAAAAATGAGTGTAAATTCGGTTTCTCAAAAACATGATCATTCTGTTCGCAACGGTTTAATTGCGGGTTCAGTTGGTCTTGCCGGCGCAGGTGCCACAGGATATGCCACAAAATCAATCTTAAAAGACGGAAATTATACAGATGAATTTGTAAATACGGTTCATAATAGATTGTTAAAGTCAGATAAATTCTACAAACATGAGGTAGCTAGTCTGTCTATGATGTCTGTAGACATTAATTCCCCGACATTTTTGGAGGATTTTTTCTATGTCGCCAAAGAAAATCCTGAAATTTTTATTGATCTTGATCCTGATACTACAGCCCGTTTACGGAATGCCAGTAAAGAAGATTGGTGCAGATTTATGGGTGACGATGAAAATTTAAATAGTTTAAAGTCTATTTGCTCATACCTCCAAGAATTGAATAGGGAGACATATGGTGATAAAATAACTGTAGGAAAAAATTCGAATGTAACAGAATTTCTTAAAAAATCTCTATCTGATGAATTGGATGATGTTTATGATCGTGCAGCAAAGGCTTTTAAAACTGATGCCGGTGAAGGGTATAAGGGATTAATTGAATTATGTAAAAAATCTGTAAGAGATGTAAAACTTAAAGCCGGTGCAATATACGGCGGTATAGCAGCTGCGGTTTTGGGTATCGGTGCTTATGTTTTCACAAAAATGACAAATAATAAATAAGATATAATATGTAAGAAAGAAATTATTCAAATTAAAAGACCCGTTATTTAAAACGGGTCTTTTTTTATTCACTGTAGTTTGTAATTAAACATTAGCTGTTTGTTTGTTCATTAATTTCATTGTTTTTTCAATGATTTCGTTTAAGCTGTCAGCTTTTAATGATGCACCGCCGATTAAGGCGCCGTCAATATCTGATTTTGACATTTGTTCTTCTATTGTTGAAGGTTTAACGGAACCGCCGTAGAGAATTCTGATTGAATCAGCAGCTTCAGCTCCTGCAACTTCTTTAACAACGCTTCTGATCATAGCGATTACTCTGTTTGCTTCGTCGGCATCGCAAGTTTTGCCTGTTCCGATAGCCCAAATAGGTTCGTAAGCAATAACTGATTTTGCAACATCTTCGGAAGAAATTCCATCAAGTGCTGCCTTAATCTGGCCTGCAATCCAGCTGTCTGTTACGCCTGATTCTCTCTGTTCAAGAGTTTCTCCGCAGCAGATGATAGGGATTAAGCCGCCAGCAAGAATTGCTTTTGCTTTTTTGTTAATCATTTCGTCAGTTTCAGAGAAATATTGTCTTCTTTCGGAGTGACCGATAATTACATAGTCACATCCGGCATCTTTTAACATTTCAACAGAAATTTCGCCTGTATAAGCGCCTGATTTTTCCCAATGGCAGTTTTGGCCTGCAATAGAGATTTTGTTTCCGCCGCAGCCGCAGTCGCATCTTACGGCTTCAACAGCAGAAATTGAGGTGAATACAGGTGCAATTACAACTGTAGGTAGTTGAACTGCCGTATAATCTTTTACAAAATTTTTAACCCCTTCAAAAACTTCTTTAGCTTCCGAACGAAGTAAGTTCATTTTCCAGTTTCCTGCAATAATTGGTTTTCTTGTCATAGTAACTCTCCTTTTTTTATCCTTTTTATAAATAATTCTGTTACTTAGTCTTTGTCCGAGGCCTGCGCCTCCTTCTTTAA
>CALVEX010000047.1 GCA_944326655.1 Candidatus Gastranaerophilales bacterium
GGGTGACGCTTTTTACCATATTTGGTGTAAACTGCGATATAAATCCCTATTCAAGAATATACAAAGGAGAACACCCCCAGCCGCTTCCATTTTCACAATCATCTTTGTAGTTGTCTTCTGTTATATATACATTATTTGGAGAATTGCAAGCATTTACGTTGCTATTAATACCGCCGTTTGAGGTTGTCGAAAATGACGGCTGTGTATGACCATAGGGGATTAAGAAATAAAATATATCTCTGCCGATCATATTCGGTTTTTTAGCACCATTTACATCAATAAAAACATTTCTCATTCCACAGGCAAAATTTATCCAGGCACCATCAGGAAGATAGAATGTATACAACCAGTAACCTGAATTTGAGGTCTGAGGTTCCTTCTTTTTATTATACCACTCACCGTCTCTATGCCAGCTAACATCGAGATTAGAGTTTGCACCGGTAAGTGTTGTTGAAGTATTTTGGTTATTTTCAAATACTTCACATTTTATTCCTGATTTAACATATTTGAGCCGGGAGCCAATGTCACAAACATAATAAACCATATCAGTATAATTATCAGATGTAAAAGTCGGAACTACGTTACCGTCTTCAAATGCTGAAAGCATAGCCTGCGCAACTGCAGAATATTGTTTTTTAAACATAGCTTTAAAGTGCTTATCCTGTATATCTGTAATTAAAGACGGCAAAGTCATCGCGGCAACAACTCCGATGATGCCGAGAGTGATTAAAACTTCAGCCAAGGTGAACGCTGCTTTTTCCTTAAGTGAAGAAGTGAATAAGTCAATAGGTGAACAAGTTCTTTTCGGGAAGTTAATATTGTTCCCTCGCTCCGGCGAATTGACCTTCGCGCGGGAGAGAACTCTTATATGCTTCCCTCTCCCCCTGCGGGAGAGGGTTAGGGTGAGGGGTGATTGTTTGAAACCCATCCTTACCTTCCCTATAAAGGGAAGGAATTTATTATTACGTGAGCTTCGCTCACCGATAATGGCATATCTTCCTACCCTCCTATCTTCCAATCTTCCATTAATGAGATCCTGAAATAAATTCAGGATGACAGAAAAAATTGCCTTCCGGGCTCCCTGTCCTACGTTAAGGCTTAGAGTGCCCCCCCCCCGAAATTCTTAACATTTCTTAAAATAAAGCTCATTTTTCATCTCCCTTTTTATTCTCACTCTATTATAACGTAATACCCTGAATTTTGCAACATAATTGACTAAGTTTTATAATGTTTTAAAATGTATATATGAAAAAGATTTGGATAGTTGTATTAATTTTAATGGTCGTACAAATTCCTGTTTTCTCCGCTAATAAAAGGATGGAGCCGACATCAGGCGGAGAAGGAGCTTTGCCAAATATATTTATATACTCCATTCCTGATGAAACCTCTGATACTGATGCAAAAACGGGAAATGATGATGAAGAAATAACTCTTGACCTTAATGATGATACAACTCTCGGTGCTACAACCCTTAAGGGCTACGCTCAATACATTGAGGATTCTGAAACAGTGTATTTAAAAGACGATAATGACAACTTTGTTTTAAATATTAAAGTCCCGCAAAAGATTTCAGCTTCAGAAGGCTTGAATTTAACCAGCACAGCATCAAAACAAATTTCAAGATTTAAAAATTCGGAATACAATATAGCACCAAAATCAATTAACGCCTCAGAATCTAAAGGAGCTCTCACCTTTGGCGCTCTGTATGGGGATGAAGTTGATAACATTGCAATGCTTGAATCTGAAGCCGGTTTGTTTACAAGATATGAAAAAAATAAATTTGCATTAAGTTCTACTTACAAAAAAAACTTAAATACACTTTACAGCCAATTCTATGATACTATTTCAATCGCTCCGGAATTTAAACTCAACAACTACATGTCAATAAAAAATGAATACAAAGCCGATATTACAAGAAACAGAAAATCCGGCGCCCTAATATTCTCACTTAACCCCTTCGGGAAAAAAGATACAGATAGATTAAGGCTTGAACTTGGCGCTAAACAGACAATCTATGCAGATAATACAGAACCTAAAACAGAATTCAGCTTTTCAACAAAATTAAAATTGTAAATTTATACTAATTTTATTGTGTAAATCATTTATTTTGTTTATAATTTGTATGTGAGGTTTTATGGCGGAAAATCAAGACCGGACAAATACAGGGGAAGAAACTAATATAAAGGCTTCAGCAAAATCGAAAGCAAAAACAGGATTTTACTACTCGTTTTTGACGCTTGTACTTTTGCTATGCCTTATTCAAATAGGGTTCGGAGCAATATTAAACATCTCAAAAACAATTTCCTACAGAGCAAAAATATCCACATTGTCAAAAATCAGAGATAACGCGGAAAATCAAAATCTGGAACTTAAAGAAAATATCAAGCTGTTTTCCTCTACTTCAAGCCTTGAAGGAATTGCAAGAAACAACCTAAAAATGGCAGGGGAAGACGAGGTTCTTGTATTAATAAACAATACGCAATCACAAAATACAAATAATAAGAAAAAAAACAACAAGAAAGATAAGAAGAAATAAAAAACGGAGCATAGATGCAGGATACTGAAGTTTTAGAATACATTAAACAGGCATTTGAATTAAAATCCCAGCAGTGTTACAAACAGGCAATTGAAATGCTTTATAAGGCTTTGGAACTGGAAAATGATAATACGGAAATTCTTTTCCAGTTAGGCGAACTGTACTTTATGCTTAAAAATTTACCGCGTGCAACCCACTATCTTGAAAAAGTCCTTTCTAAAGACGAAAACCATATTGAAGCCATGAGAATTTTAGGGAAAATTTATTTATTCACCCATGATTCAAAAAATGCCTGTAAAACAGCTCAAAAAATTTTTGAAATAAGCAAACAATCCGCTGACCTGCTGGAGCTTATTAATATAATATCCAAGACCGGAGATATTGAAAAAATTCAAGAAATAGAAAACCTTAATACCTTGAATGACAAAATATATTACGGTCTTGCAAAAGCTTACTATGACAACGGAAAATTTCAACCGGCAAAAGAAAGACTTGAAAAAGCACTGAAACTTAATCCCGAAAATGAAGATGCTTTAGTCCTTTTAGGTAAAATATATTTTGATGAAAACGAATTTAAAAAGTCAAAAAGTATTTTCTCTGCATTTCCAAACACAACGGAAAACCCTGAAATTTTAAATTATCTGGGCTTGTTCGCACTTGAAGATATGCAGTTTATTGATGCAATTAAATACTTCTCAAAAGCCTCAAATATCGACAAAGAAAACCCGAGATATTTCTACAATCTCGGGAACGCATACTTTTATAACGGCTGGTTTGAAGAAGCTTCGCAAGCTTATCTTAAAGCAATCTGTATGTCGCCTGACGAATTTGGCTTCAGATATTCGCTTGCTTATTTATATTTTGAACAAAAGAATTTTGAAAAGGCTCAAAAAGAAATCGACTATATTTTACAAAACAATCCGGACTATCCGCTTGCCCATGTTCTAAATGCCCTTTTGAAGTTTGAAAAAAAAGATTTTTTAGGCGCCTTAGAAGAACTTGAAAATAATTTGAAAAACGGAAATAACGACAATTTTACACTCGTGTCCCTTGCAAAAGTTTACAGAGAACTTTCTCTTTTTGAAAAAGCGGAAACTTCAATAAAGGAAGTTATTAAAAGAAATCCTGAAAGTCTGAACTATCAATGCCAGCTTGCAGAAATTTATATTGCAGAAAAAAAATATGATGATGCCTTAAACCTTATTAACAAAATTACGGAAAAGAACGAAAACTATATTGCAGCATACGCAATCGGAGCTAAAACGGCTTATAACATGAAGGATTATGATAGCGTTAAAGACTTTGCACAAAAAATGATTAACCTTGACATGAACTATGCAGAAGGTTATTTTTACCTCGCACTTGTAAGGTTTGAAGAAAAAGATTACGAGGAAGCTATAGAATGTATGAAACGTGCAATAATGTATGATGTAAATAATGCGTCTTATTATGCTGAAATGAGTAAAATTTACAAAGCTGAAGAAGATTACAAAACTGCGCTTGAATACATTAAAGAAGCTGAAAATATATCAGGCAGTACCGAATATCGCCTTATGTATTCTGAATTGGCTTCATTAAAAAGAAAAACAAAATAATTTGACGACAAAAAAAATATAATTATAATATTTAGTATCTGCTACATTTGTAGTTCTAAACAATTTATTGCAAGGGAGAAGAAGATTAGTGGATAGAAAAAGATTACAAAACGGAATACTAATAGCTGCACTGGTTATGGTTTGCCAGATGCCTGCCTTTTCAGCAAAAAAGAATGAAGAATTAATTGAAATGCCCAAAACATATCCTGCAAAATATACAGCAGAATACATTCAACAAATAAAACCAATGTACAAATCAACGGGCAAGGAAGAAATTATTTACGTTGCACTTGACATGCTTAAAGGTACAAACGGCGAGTTTTCAAGGAATGCAATTTTAGGGAATAATCTTTCAGGGAGGGCTGTTAAAATAGAATTCAGGGATTTAGGCACAATTAACCCTGACTATGCAAATTTTGACGCACTCGGCTGGAAAAAGAATAAACAATTATTTATTTTTATAAACCCGCGCCACAAAGATGCTCCTCCGGGGGCTCTGGCAGCACTTTTATCTCATGAAGCACTTCATCAGGATGAATATAATTCACTCGCAGAAGAGACTTATGCCTGGACAATGGAAGCCTCTGTATGGTATGAAATTGAAAAATTATATCCGGAAAGCAATGATGAACTCCATCCGCTTGTCGTACGGGAAAACACGTTGAAAAAACTTTTTGAACGCGGAGGCTATTCAAACAAGTATATAAAAAAGACTGTTATGTCTAATGAAGGGTATAAAAACCTTCCGGCAACGTCTCCCGGATTTGAAGATCTGTAATATTGTGACAACATAGCTGAGATAATTAATATGGATAACTATACCCATCAGGCCAGCCTTCATTTTTAGGGATTTTGAAACCATTCCGCTGTAAAAGTGCACCGCAGGTTAGCCCGGCATAAACACTGTCTTTGGAACAATATTGTTTTAAGGTTTTATCACTTGCAGATGGCAGCCCATACCAGAAATTAAATTTTCCAACGTAATTTTTTAATGTTCCCTCTTTATTAAATGACAATACAAGCATAAATGTATCTATTCCCTGACGATTTGGGCCTTTCTCTCCGTTCACATCTATAAATACAAAATAAGCAGCCTGGTTAGAAGCAGGACGCATACCAACCATTGCTCCATTAGCAAGATAGACTTTAATAAAATCCCAAGCTTCTGTTCCTAATGTGCCTACTCCATTCATTCTTGTACCCCCCGCCATATCGTATGTTTGAAAACGGCAGGAGCCTCGATTGTTATTTGCACATGGTGCATCCAAAAGTTTTAAATGAGGCTTAAAATATTTTTCAAAAAATTCAATATAATTCCTGCCATCAGGAGCTTCCCAGAGCTCTTGCGGGCCGTATTCATTTTCAGCAATTCTTATTGCATTTGATAGAATTGAATAATCTTCAGCTAACTTTGTTGCATACACCTGATATTGATATTTCCTTACAAAAGTCGGAATAACCATAGCTGCAACAAAACCGATGATGCCGAGAGTGATTAAAACTTCAGCCAAGGTGAAAGCTGCTTTTTCCTTAAGTGAAGAAGTGAATAAGTCAATAGGTGAACAAGTTCTTTTCGGGAAGTTAATATCGTTCCCTCTCCCCGGCGAATTGACCTTCGCGCGGGAGAGGGTTAGGGTGAGGAGTGATTGTTTGAAACCCATCCTAACCTTCCCTATTAAGGGAAGGAATTTATTTTTCCCCCTCTCCTTTACAAGGAGAGGGCAGGGGTGAGGTTTAATTATTGGTAAAACGTCACAATTATGCGATTGCGACGGTCGTTTCACTCCTTCGCAATGACATGTTTTGCCATTCCGCGGGCTTTGCCCGCCGATAATAGCATATCTTCTTACCTTCCTATCTTCCAATCTCCCATTAATGAGATCCTGAACCAAGTTCAGGATGACGGTTGGGTACTCCCCTCCCTTGAGGGGAACGCCCGCTTTGCAGAGGGTGAAGGCGGAGCCGTGCCCGTTTATCGCAAAGCGGGTAAGACAAGGGGAATACAAGGGGTGGGTGATATTAATACCAGTCCTATTTTTATCATTATCATAATACCCCTCACCCGAATTTCTATGCTCACATATGTTCGCTAAGAAATTCTCCCTCTCCACCACGAAGGTCAATTCGCCGGGGCGAGGGAATATTATTTTTTGTGAGCTTTGCTCACCTATACCTGCATATCTTCCTACCTTCTTATCTTCCTAGCCTCCGGCCGAGCCTAGAGTGCCCCCCCCCCGAGTTCACAATTTCTAATAAATCTTTTCATGCTATATACCCCTTTTTTACTGCAACATATTTATTATAGCATATTAATTAACTGTTATCAATATATAAAAGCTTCGCTTGCTTAACTAATTATAAAGTATATTGATAAAAAAAATTACTTGGTGTTAAATATTCGTATGAGAAAACGTCAGGCTTTTTTATTTATAGCTTTAGTTTTAATCCTTGCCGGGCTTAATGCATTTTTTATGTTCAGCAACAGGGTTGAAATTAGTGACATGCCGGAAATGGTCGACCACAGCCATATTTCCGCACAAAAGCTTTTTGACAGCAGTTGGAAAATAATAAGAGATAACTATTATGATCCGGAACTGAACGAACAAGCCTGGACACGCTGGAAAGAACATTACCACGGAAAAATAAAAACAGATGATGATGCAAAAGTTGCGATTGATACAATGCTTGCAAGTCTTGATGACCCGTATTCCAGGTACATGTCAAGGACAGAATATCTTGAACAAAATAATTCGATTAATTCCAAAATCACCGGCATTGGCGTTAATATTACCTCAATTGCAGGTAAAATCCATATAGTAAATGTCATGGAAGGCACTCCCGCACAGTTTGCGAATCTGCTTCCAAAAGACATAATACTTGCAATTGACGGGAAAGAAGTAAACGGGCTGCCGCTTTCTGAAGTCGCAAATCTCGTCAGAGGGCCTGAAAACAGTTTTGTAAACATAACTATTTTAAGAAACAACGACAAACTTGTAAAAAAAGTTATGAGAAAAGAAATTAAGATAAAAACCGTTAAAAGTTCAGTTATAGATAAAAATATCGGTTATATCCAAATTTCAAGCTTTATCGGCTCCACAACACCTAATGAATTTTTGGAAGCCCTCGAAAAAACAAAAGACACGGAAGGACTTATTCTTGATTTACGCGGAAATACAGGAGGACTGCTGCCGAATGCCGTCTTCATAGCTAATTTATTCATTCCTGATGGCAATATTGTCAGTATCGTCGGAAGAAACGGTTACAAATACGATATTAATGCGCAGGATACCGAATTTTCAATCAAAAAACCAACAGTCGTACTTGTCGACGGCAATTCCGCAAGCGCAAGCGAAATACTCTCTGGCGCATTAAAAGACTATAATAAAGCTAAATTATTAGGCACTACAACTTACGGAAAAGGCATGGTTCAAAAAATAATTCCTATGCCGAATGAAACAGGCCTAAACCTCACAATTGCCAAATACTTAACCCCAAAAGGCACAGACATTAACAAAAAAGGAATAACTCCGGATATACAGGTTGAATTCAGCTTGAAAGACGTAAAAACAAATAACGACGCCCAGCTTCAGGCCGCAAAAAATGTCCTTTCAAAAATGCTGCTGAGTAAAAAATAGTTTATCTTTTGAAAATATTAATATCTTTTAGTTCTTTTTTGTTTACAACCATACCGCAGTTTGAACAGGCAAGAATCTCTCCGGTGCTGTCTACAGGCAAAAAAACATGCTCGCATTCCTCCGGCTGTTCCGGCTGCTGCATAGCCAAAGGATCAAAAGAATTTTTATTGCCTTTCTTTGGTCTTTTAAAAAGTTTTACTATAAGCTCAATAAGATACATTTTTATAATTCGAAGCATTCCGGCAAAAGCTCACTTAGGCTGTAAATTTTCATTCCGTCATTAGTTTTTGTTATAACATCCAAACCGCTTTCGCTTTTAAATTCATCCAAAACCTGCCGGCAAGCGCCGCAAGGGGTACAATTTGCCATATTAGGAGAAAATACAGCAATTGCCTTAATTTTTCGTTCACCGTTAGCTATAGCAGTGCCGACAGCGTTTCTCTCCGCACAAATTGTTAATCCGAAACTTGAATTTTCAAAATTACATCCGGTGTAAATATTGCCGCTCTCGCACAGCACACATGCACCTACCGGGAATTTCGAATAAGGTACATAGGCGTTTGCTGATGCCTCTGCAGCCAGTTGTAACATTTTCTCATAATCCATATTTTGTAATTTATACCAATTTTATAGAAAAGTAATCCCTTAATTATATGAAATTGTGCTATAATTTTGTCATGAAAATTCTGGTTAAACTCTTTTTGGTATTTTCACTTTTAATATCATCTGTTCAGGCAATTACATTTGACGTACTTGTTTTACCGGCGGATTTGCTTAACACAAAAGAAAATTATTACGGCTTTGACGAAGTATCTGAAATTGTTGCCTCGGATATTATAAATAATTTTAATTCTTCAAACGGGAAAATTAAATCGCCTGATTTGTTTGAGGTAAGAGAAAAACTTAACAGGAATGCAAACCTTAAAACAGCAGTGGCTTCCGCACTAAAAAAATATAATTATAACAATTCCGTAGACTACAAAACTTTAAAAGAAATTAGTAAAAATTTTTCCTGCAACTCAGTTTTATTAATATCGAGTTCCGTAATAACAAATAAAAACTCTGTAAAAAGAAGTATCTGGGAAATTCTCGAGTTATCAACTGCTTTTGACATATCGTACCCTTACAGACTTGAAACATCAGTCATATTAATTGACACAGTTAATGACATTGTAATGTGGAGCAACAACTACTCGACAAAAATCGGTTCTAACAATAACCTTTTTGAAGCAAAAAATTACGCACAGGCAAATGAAATTCTGAGTAAAATAAGGCTGTATTCAAAAAATGTCATCGCAAAAAGTTCCTCTCAAAATATAATTCTCCGTTTTTTCCCGAAATCTGTCAGAACGATAGATAAACAAGTTGATGATGCAAACGGCGGAGCTCTGAAGTTTGAAAGAACAGTACCGCAGGCTCCGCAGGAACCTGTTCAAAACGACGAATTTTTCGGCGATATGATTTACGGACTTTAACGGAAACGATTATTTATCGGGGCTTTATTCTTACTTGTACTGTTAAGCGGATTTTTAAAATTTCCCTCATTATCCGGATTTACATTATTATCAAATGTTTTTGTATTATTTTGCTTTTGCATCGCATCTTTTTCAGCTCTGCCGCCCGTTTTTTGAACCATCGGTTTCATTTCAACCTGTGCCGGAGTTTTAACAGCCACTGAATCAAGTTCTTTCAATCTGTCCTTTGCGTCCCAAAATGCTATAAAAGAAACTATAAATATTGATAAAAAAATTAAAGATTTTTTCATAACCATACCTGTTTTTAGCTGCACAACACAATTATTTTAACCCCGTTCATGAATTAATAAATTAAACAGTTATATAAATTTACAGGCTTGCACAAAAATACTTAGAATGATAAAATATTCTTGTAATACAGTTAACAAAGAGGGTAATTTAATGGCTAGATTAATAAGACCGAGTTTGGCAATCAGATGCGTACAATCAGGATGTAAAACATTGTTTGAAGTTGCAAAAGTTGAAGACGGCAAACAACAGGAAGTTGTGTGCCCGGGCTGCGGAGAACATTATGTTTATCCGATATATGATGATGAAAACGCAGAAAAATAATTTGGCTTTTGATTAATATAAATGTTTAATAATACTGATAAGCGTTATAATCAATTCAGCGCTCACTTAAAAAATAAATTCGGCGTTAAGGTTTATAAAATTACACTTGATGCCGGTTTTTCGTGTCCGAACAGGGACGGAACAATATCAACAGGCGGATGCATCTTTTGCGATGAAGGCGGCAGCTTTTCACAGGCGCATTCAAACCTTTTGCCTGTTGAAAAACAGGTTGAAGAAGGCATAAAAACTTTGAGCGGCCGGTTTAAAGCGCAGAAATTCATGTCATATTTTCAGGCTTTTTCAAATACATATAAACCTGTAAAAGAACTTGAGAAAATATATAATTCTGCGCTTAACTATCCGGATATTATCGGGCTTTCAATAGGAACAAGACCTGATTGTATCGATGATGAAAAAATAAAATTAATATCATCATACAAGGATGATTACTATACCTGGATTGAATACGGCCTTCAGTCTATCCATGACAAAACATTAAAAAAGATTAACCGCGGACACAATTTTGAATGCTTTTTAAAAGCTTACGAAAAAACAAAAGAGGCCGGGATAAATGTTTGTGTCCATGTCATTTTCGGACTTTGGGAAACCCATGACGAAATTATGCAGACAGCGAAAAAACTTGCAAACTTGAATGTTGACGGGGTAAAAATACATATGCTCTGCGCTCTTGAAAACACAAAGCTCGCGCAAATTTATAAGGAAGGCGGCATTGATTTTATGAGTGAAGATGAATATGTCACAACCGTTTGTAATTTTCTTGAGTATCTGCCGCAGACAACAACCATACACAGGCTTGCGGGGAACGGCCTGAGCAACGAATTGATTGCCCCGAAATGGCTCGGAAAAAAATTTGATTGTCTTAACAAAATCGACAGAGAATTCATTAACAGAAATTCATATCAGGGAAGTAAATTTATTTACAAAAAATAAATTATGTGCAATAATAGTTCGGCAAAGAATAGCAAAAATTTTGTAACGAATTATTACAAAAACCTTTAATTTCAGCAAAATTATTTCTTTACCGGTGTTAGGTTATGTGGAAATTATCTGAACGGAGAAAAATATGTTATCAATACAACCTAAATTTTCAACAAATTACAGACCTGCATTCAAATCTAATGAACAAAACGAAGATTATTCATCTATTTCGCTGAATGACATTAACGATGAAGATACCTATGAGTCAGTCAGGGATAATCTGAACGAACAAAAAAATAATTTTGTAAATCTTGCAAATGATAAAGAATTTGAAATGCCAAAATTTTTAAAAAAGGGGCTTGAAGGCGGAGCTGTTATTACAACCGGTCTTTTAGGCGGTATGGCAACAGGATGGGGTACTAAAAAATCTTTACAGGGATTTTCAAGACTTTCAAAAACTGCTCCGGTAAAAAATTTCTTTAATTATATAAAAAACACAGGTAAATTTATAAAGAAAACTTTCTCAACAATAAAAAAAGACTTCCTTGCATCTGATGTTTATCAAAAACCTGCAAATGCAATTAAAAAACAGTATAACAAGTTTGCCAAAACAAAAATCGGCGCTCCTATTACAAAATTCTTCAGTAATGTAAAAGACGGAGTTTCAACCATTTATAAAAATATTCGTAAAGGATTAAAAAGTTTCTGGGAAAAAGTCAAAGGTGTAAAAAAAGAAACCTATGAAAAAGCTGCCGTAAATACAGTCGGAGTGTCAGGCGGTATAGCTTCCGGAGTTACTGCGGTGAAAGAAACTCAGGAAAAGAACAAAAAAGAAGCGGCAGAAGCCGGCAATGACATATATGATGACGGAGAAGAATAGTTATGCAGGTTTCTTTTAATGACAAAATAGCATACACATCGAACCCGGAACAAAGCAGCCGCAGTAAAGAACGGAAAGAGGCCGAGAAAAAAGCAGTAACAGGCGGCGGAGCAATTGCGGCAACAACAGCAGCCGCAAGAACAAAAGCTGCAAAATCAGGATTTGACATGTTCAGTTCTGCTAAAAAAGCATCAGAAGGAATGAAAGTCGTCACGGAAACTACCAAAACTGCCGCAAATGTTGCAAAAAAAACAAAGGGCCTCTGGGCCAAAGTAGCAGAAAATGCAAGATGGGCAAAAAATGCAGTGCTTAACTGGGGATCAAAATTCAAGAATATGCGGTTTATTAAGCCAATAGTTAATAGTCCTGTATTCAGAGGCGCTGCGGGAGCTCTTGGGTATGGTTTCGGGCTTGTAACACTTATATCAGGGTTGTCCGATATCACAAAAGTTACCACTGAAGCAGTTGAAGGCAAACTTCTGCATAATGAAGATTAACCGGCAGACAATGTTTTAATAAATAAAATCGTGCTAAATTACTATTTATGCACGATTTTACTTTGAGAGAACTAAAAAATACAGATGTTGAAACGGAATTAAAACGCATAGGATTTGATAGCTCTTATTCCTGCAAAGCCGTTAATAAATTTGAATATGAAAATATAAAAATATACTCACTTACGCCCGCTCAGGCAAATATTCTGAAACAGACGGCAATTTCTGCCGGAGCCGACTGTGCAACACACAGGGAAGTTATTACCGGAAAAATTGAAAAATCCGACTGTATTTTAGGCGGAAGTATCTCAGAAATTATTAAAGTAGGAGAAAAGCTGGAGTTTCAGCCGTTCGGTCTAAAAGAACTAGGAGAAAAACTTATTGAACATACTGCCCGCAAAAACGACAAAAGCTGCAAAATTACAGGAATATTAAATATTACTGATAATTCTTTTTCAGACGGCGGTATGTATAACGAGTTTGAAAAAGCAAAAGAACATCTGCTTGAAATGATTAAAGACGGTGCAGATATTATAGACATCGGCGCGGAATCCACCAAGCCTTATTCATCACCAGTAGATGAGAAAAGCCAGCTGGAAAAACTTCTGCCGGTTGTTGACTTTGCAAAAGACAAAATCACAATAAGTATTGATACAAGAAGTGCACTTGTTGCAGAAGAATGTATTAAAGCAGGCGCTGATATTATAAATGATGTATCAGGCTTTGATTACGATTATAAAATGGCAGATGTCATTGCAAAATATAATGTTCCGGTTATAATCCAGCATTCAAAAGGCACTCCGGAAAATATGCAGAATTGTCCGCATTATGATGATGTTATTGAAGAAATTTTTCTTACTCTAAAAAAGAAAACAGATTTTGCACGCTCAAAAGGTATTGAAAAGATTATAACAGATCCCGGAATTGGTTTTGGGAAAACAATAAAAGATAATTTTGAAATACTAAAGCGGCTCGAAGAATTTAAATCGCTGGGATATCCTGTCATGATAGGGCTTTCAAGAAAAAGTCTTCTCAATATGGCTGATGCTGATAACTTTGAAAAAGATATTTATACAACAGCACTCAATGCACTTGCAATAGAACACGGGGCAGACTTCATACGGGTGCATAATGTAAAAATGCACAAAAACCTGATTGATTTGATGAAAATGTTTATGATAAAATAAAATGGCATTAAGATAATAGGGACAAGCTCTAAAAAATCTTATATTACTGCTTTAATAAGTACTACAAGGAGATACTATGGAAGATTTAAGAGATAAATATGAAGTTGTTATAGGTTTGGAAGTTCACGCACAGCTAAAAACAAAGTCAAAAATATTTGCACCTGACGGCTGTGAATTCGGGAAAGAACCAAATTCGGAAACAAGCCCGATTACACTTGGTATGCCCGGTGTGCTGCCTGTTTTGAATAAAGAAGCAGTAAATATGGGGATTTTAACAGGACTTGCACTGAATTGTGAAATTCCGGAACGCTGCAAATTTGACAGAAAGCAATACTTTTATCCGGATCTTCCGAAAGGTTATCAAATATCTCAATATGACGAACCCATTTGTATTAACGGATATTTAAATATCAAAGGTAAAAGAATTGGTATTACACGTGCGCATTTGGAAGAAGACGCAGGTAAACTTGTCCATGCCGGAGCTGACGGTTTAGCCGGCTCCAGCTACTCTTTAGTAGATCTCAACAGAGCAGGAACTCCGCTTCTTGAAATCGTATCAGAACCTGATATGAGAAGCTCGGAAGAAGCCAGAAACTATATGGAAGAATTAAGAAATATAGTACGCTATATCGGCGTTTGCGATGGAAACCTTGAAGAAGGCTCAATGAGATGCGATGCAAATATTTCTATAATGCCCAAAGGCTCAAAAGAATTCGGTACACGCGCTGAAATTAAGAACGTAAACAGTTTCTCCGCACTTCAAAGAGCTATTGAGTACGAAATTGACAGACAAATTGAAATCGTTGAAGAAGGCGGAAAAGTTGTCCAGGAAACAAGATTATGGGATGACAATTCAAGAGAAACACGCTCTATGAGGGGGAAAGAAGACGCGCACGATTACAGATACTTCCCCGAACCCGATTTAATGCCTTTGAAAATTTCAAGAGAATGGGTTGAAGAAATCAGAGCGAAAATGCCTGAACTTCCTCAGGCAAAACGCGAACGATATATGAGCTTAGGATTAAGCGAATATGATGCGTCCGTTATAGTTGAACAAATGGGGCTTGCTTTATTCTTTGATGAAGTTCTAAAACTCGGAGCTTCTCCAAAAATCGCAGTAAACTTTATTATGGGTGAAATTGCTGCATATCTTAAAGAAGAAAAATTAGAAATTACAGAAACAAAATTAACTCCTGAAAACCTTGTTGAATTAATCTCCCTGATTGAGAAAAATACAATTTCAAACAATATCGGCAAACAAATAATCGTTGATATGATGAAAGATGGTACTAAAGCTTCTGAAATAGTCGAAAAAAGAGGTTTGAGCCAGATATCAGATACCGGAGCAATCAAAGAAATCGCACAAAAAGTATGCGACGCAAATCCGGATCAGGTTACGGCTTACAAAAACGGAAAAGTTCAGCTCCTCGGCTTCTTTGTAGGACAGGTAATGAAAGAAACAAAAGGCAGAGCTAACCCGAAAGCAGTTAATGAAATCTTAAAAGAAATATTGGATTAATCGAAGTGTCATTCTGAGGCGTACAACTTGAGATTCTTCGCTAACGCTCAGAATGACGGAAAGCCGAAGAATCTCAAACAATTCAGGTTAAAAATGTTTTTAAAAAATAATAAACCAACATGCATGGAAACAGAGATATTTGAACAGGCTGAAGTTCTGCAAAATCTTCTGCATACCCACGTAAATGATAATAACTATATACTTTTTGATATTCCGACAGATATTTCTAAAATTGTACTTGTCGCAAGCGGATCTTCATACCACTGTGCAAGATATACGGCAGATTTATTCGGAAATGTTGCAGGTATGGAAGCCAGAGCAATTTATTCAAGCGAATTTCTTCTGAAATCAGCCGTGCCGCATGATAATGATATCCTGTATGTTTTTATAACCCAGTCAGGTGAAACATCTGACACAAATTCCGCACTAAAAAAAGCAAAAGAACTTGATATGAGAACTCTTGCCATTACCAACAAAAAAGGATCAACAATATGGGAATCAGCAGATTTTAAAATAGATTGTCATGCCGGAGAAGAAAAAAGCATTGCCGCAACAAAATCACTTACGGCACAAATGCTTTGCTGCACTCTGCTTGTTCTGAAATATGCTGCTCACAAAGGTATAGATATTTCAAATTATATTAATGAATTAAAAACATTACCTTCATTTATTGAAAAAACATACCTGCTTCATCCGCAGATAAAAGAAATGGCAAAGCTTCTTGCAAAATATAAAAATATTGTCATTACAGCAGACGGAATATCTTATGCAATAGCCAAAGAA
Source organism: Candidatus Gastranaerophilales bacterium (assembly GCA_944326655.1). Classification (GTDB taxonomy): domain Bacteria; phylum Cyanobacteriota; class Vampirovibrionia; order Gastranaerophilales; family Gastranaerophilaceae; genus Stercorousia. Next base: position 15,656 of record CALVEX010000047.1, read on the forward strand.
GCCTCTTTAAAAATAAAAGAGACTTCATATATAAATGTGTATTCAAATATATTGGGCGAGTTTATGCACGGTCATGTTGCAATTTTAAATAACAAACCCGCAATGATTCATATATCAGTAAACGAGCTTACTTACACAGCTATAAAGAACCTGAATAAGATTGAAGAAGATTATAATCCGCCGTTATTTGTAATCGGCTGCACTAATGAAAAAATTAAGACAAAATTTCATATAGATATCAATTGCGAAAGCGAGATTATAAAATCATTCTGTGTAGTAATCATATGCCAGCTCCTTGCTTTGGAAACGGCGTTATGCCTCGGACGCAATGTGGACAAACCGCATGGATTGAATAAGGTTGTGAAAGATTGACATTATTACAAAAATAATACATAATTAGTTTATCAGGAATAATTAAGAGGAGTTTTGTTATGAAAAAAGAAAAGAAGCTGAGAATCGCCCCCCCCCGCAAGCGTGACAAGCAGAAGGCAAGAGGTCAAGAAGGCAGGAGGGCAGGCTGGTTACGTCATTCTGAACATCATTCTCCCTGTCATCCTGAATTTATTTCAGGATCTCGTTACTAGAAGGCCGGAGGGCAGGAAGTCAAGAGGTCAGGCAGTTATCGGCGGTCAAAGTCCGCAAGATACATGTCATTGCCAGCGGGTGAAACTACCGTTGCAATCGCAGAGTAGTGAAATATCCTCGGTAATATTTTGCAGCGGTACGCTGCCGAAACGAACTTATCGTCCTAACGTCTTAGCGTCTTATTGTCTACTACAATCCGAACCTCACCCCTGCCCTCTTTTTCGCCCTCTGCAACAATATTTATTAAACTTTAAAGTATTTGAACAAGTGTTTCCCAAGGAGAGGGAGTATAATTCCACAAAACGGACTTATCCTCTAAAGAAATCACCCCTCACCCTAACCCTCTCCCGCAAGGGGAGAGGGGATGATAGCAAATTCCCGAAACGAACCTATTCACCTATTGACTTATTAACTTATTCACTTAAGAAAAAACGTGTCGCGTTTACATTAGCTGAAGTTCTAATCACCCTCGGAATTATAGGTGTTGTTGCAGCTATGACAATGCCGGCAGTAATTAACAATGCTCAAAACAGACAACTGGAAGCGGGTTTGAAAAAGGCTTATTCTACGATAAATCAGGCTCTACTGCTATATGAAAATGAAAATGGACAGCCCATAACTCCAGCTGCAACAAGACATAGTGTAAAACCCGCTTTAATAAAATACATAAAAACGGTTAAAGACTGTGGGACCGGTTCTACCGGAGAAGTAGCAAAGGCTTGTGTCCCAAATAATTCGTTTGTTGAAAATCCCGATGATGAGAAAGAGATTTACAAAACGTATAACGGAAATAGCAAAATTGCACTAGCCGCATTTGATGACGGACAATTCATAATTAATGACGGAATGCTGGTATTAATAGAAAACTCCGCCGGAACCACACAGCGTGTTTGGATTTCTGTGGACGTAAACGGTTACAACAAAAGACCGAATCGTTTAGGTCAGGATTTATTCATGTTTCAGATAAGTGATGACGGACACTTACTCCCTATGGGGGCAAAAGGTACAAGTTACTACAGCGAAACAGATGAATATTGTTTAGTAAACGGCACATCCATGATGAATGGGGCGGGATGCACCCAAAAAGCTCTTTATGACAAAGATTTTTTTCTAAATTTACCGAGATAAATCAGTAAAAACAATCGTAATTATCCCTTGACATGCATAAAACTAAATAAATTTGTCATTCTGAGCCTATTTTATGAGATTCTTCGGGCTATGCCCTCAGAATGACAGTAGGCGAAGAATCGCATAATTCTTTGCATATCAAGGGATAATTACGAAAACAATTATAAACTCTGGCGTTCTACTTCTTCTTTAGTAGAAACTTCTATAATATCGCCGACTTCAATATCATTCCATTTACTGAATGATATACCGCATTCAAAACCTTGAGCAACTTCTTTTACATCATCTTTAAAGCGTTTCAACTGGTCAATTGCACCCCGGAAAATTTCTTTTCCGTCTCGGTAGATAACAGCATCTTTGCTTCTTACAATCTTGCCCTCTGTTACATAGCAGCCGGCAATTCTTGTTGTTTTACCGATTGTAAATACCTGGCGGACTTCAGCTTTACCGAGTTCAACTTCTTTAATTTCCGGTTCAAGAAGCGAAAGCATTGTCTTTTCAATATCTTCAAGAATTTGATAAATAATATCGTATTTTTTGATTGTAACGCCTTCTTTTTCGGCCGCAGCAAGAGCATTTGCATCCTCTTTTACGGTAAATCCAAGGATTAAAGCGTTTGAAGCAGATGCAAGCATAACATCGGCCTCTGAAATATCACCGACGCCGACGTGAATAATTTTTGTTTTAATTTCTTTTGAATCTAGCTGTGCAATTGCTTGTGAAACCGCCTCTGCTGCACCGTTTGTATTTGCTTTAATAATCAAATTCAACTGCGGAATATCATCTTCCCCGGCGACAGCCTCACGTCTTACGTGAGCAGGAAGCATTGCATCAAGACGCTTATTACGTTCTTTTTCCTTACGTTCTTCAACAATTGCTTTCATTTCCTTTTCATTTTTAACAACTTCAAAGTAATCTCCGGCCTGTGGAACCTCTGTTAACCCGAGAATTTCTACAGGGGTAGAAGGTTCAGCCTTTTGAATTCTTTCACCGCTGTCCGACAGCAAAGCTCTTACACGGCCGCATGCCGTTCCGACAACAATACAGTTGCCCACGCGCAAAGTTCCGTTTTGAACCAGTAATGTTGCAACAGGGCCTTTTCCTTTATCGAGGTTAGCTTCAATAACAACGCCTGAAGCCTCTGCTTTAGGATTAGCTTTAAGATCCTGTAAATCCGCAACAAGAAGAATATATTCCAATAATTCATCTATGCCTGTACCTTGAAGTGCTGAAACCTTTACAGTAATTGTATCGCCGCCCCATTCTTCGGGGACAAGGCCGTGTTCCGTCAGCTGCTGCAAAATTTTATCAGGATTGGCTCCGGGCTTATCAATCTTGTTAACAGCAACAATAATAGGAACTTCCGCCGCTTTTGCGTGGTTAATAGCCTCAATTGTCTGCGGCATTATACCGTCATCAGCAGCAACCACAAGAATTGCAATATCCGTTGCTTTTGCGCCGCGGGCTCTCATTTCCGTAAAAGCTTCGTGCCCCGGAGTATCTACAAATACGATTTTCTTTTCCTGATTATTGTCTAAGTAAACCGTGTAAGCACCTATTGACTGTGTAATCCCGCCGACTTCGGTTGCAACAATTTTATGTTTTGATGCCCTTATACTGTCTAACAGTGTTGTTTTACCGTGGTCAACGTGCCCCATAATACTTACAACAGGTGCACGTTTTTTAAGCAGTTTTTTATCAACTTCGGTAAGTTTTTTAACTTTTTCTTCTTTTTCAAGTTCTTCTTCCATGTAGGCGTCTAAATCTTCATCAAGAACTTCAAGATTGTATTCGGCACAAACTTTTTTGATAACATCAACGTCAATAAGCTGGTTAACAGTTGCCATAATGCCTTGGAACATTAAAAATTTAACAATTTCAGCCGGTGTTTTTTGAATTTTATCAGCAAGTTCACTGATTGTCATTGCACGGTTTACAACAATCTGTTTAACTTCTTTTACTTCTTCTTCCTTATGGACTTTTTTCTTGTGCTTTTGAGCGGCAGCTTTTTCTAAAGAAATTCTTTCCTGTTCTTCTTTTTTAGAATTAAAATCTTTGCCTTTTTTCTTGCCGTCAGCAGTTCTTCTTTTTCCAGAGCCTTTATTTTCATAAATATCCTGGGAAATAATAGTTCTTTGGATTGGTTTTCTTTCTCCTGCCGGTCTTTCAAACGGTTTTTTAGCAGGTGCATTACCGTCTTTTTTTGCAGGAAAAGGTCTTCCTTTTTCCCCTCTTTCACCTCTGGGCGGTCTTTCAGGTCTTGTACCGGGGCGTTTAGCCTCAGCAGGTTTATCAGAAACCGGTTTTTGTGGTGCACGTCTAACGATTTCCAAACGGCTTTGCGGTTTTGATTTAACCACCTCTACTTTAGGAGCACCTGATTTAACGACAACTTTATCCTCTTCCTTGGCTTCTTCTTTTGTTTCAGGTTCCGGTTCAGAAGTTTTTGCTTTTTTTACAACAAAAGCTTTAGGTTTTTTAGTCTCTTTTACACCGCCAGAGGCTATAAATTCTTTTAACCGCTTAACCTGTTCAGGAGTTACCGTGGTGGAATGAGTTGTGCCCGTTACAGAAAGTTGTGCGAAGTTTTCTATAACTTCTTTACGCGTAAGTCCGAGTTCTTTTGCTAATTCATTTATTCTAATTGTGTCAAAACTCATTTATTAATTTTCC
>CALVEX010000048.1 GCA_944326655.1 Candidatus Gastranaerophilales bacterium
TGGAATGGGACAGAAGAGCGATTATATAGCGGCTGTGAAGAAAGCGGAACATATTGTACAAAATTAATCCAATATAACGGATGGAAAATACCTAAAGATTATCCGAGGAAAGTCCGCTAAATTGTAACCGCTTATACGAAAGTTTGAAATTTCCCATACTAAAGTATGAAATTTTGTAAAATTCATTAAAGTTTTTTTGTGGTTGTGCCGTATGTATTTTTGAAGGCATGTATAGTAAGGAAAATTTTAATGAAAAAAGAAGAGAAAAATAACGGTGTTTCACTTTTTTCCCAGTCTGAATACCTGATAGACAAAGATCCTGTTGAAGAAATTTTTGCTCTTAACTTAGGCGATTTTATTGCTGAAAATCTTATATCAGAAGACCTTGCAAAAAAAATTGCTTCTAATGTTAAGGATAAAAAAGCAGGCTTAATTAATCAGTTAAAAGAATTAATTTCAATATATTCAATGCAGAATACTTTGTGTGTGCTCAGCTTTGACACAAATGAAAAGCAGGCTGTTTTTACATCTGTTGCACAATCCGTTAAACAAATGCTTGAAGTTGAGGCATGCCATATTTATTTGGAAAAAGACGGCAAATTAGGGCTTGCCGGTACTACGTCAAAAGCTGAAAAGGAATATATTATTGACGAAAATTCCGCTGTAGGAAAAGCTTTTCTTACAAGAGAGAGTATTTTTGAGGATATAATTGTTGTTCCTATGCATTGCAATATTAACTCTCTTGGTGTCATTGTCATTGAAAACAATGCAGAAAACAGAATTAATGAAAATTATATAGAACTTGTTGAGAGCATAGCTGTTCTTTTTGCAACATCGATAACTTTACAGAAAACAATTGATGAAACAAATAAACTTATAGCAGACGAACATTCAACAGTAGGTGATTTACAGCATATAAGAGCGGAACTCACTGCTTTAATAGGTGACTTGTGCGATTACCAGCAAAGTTTTGTCCAAAATCTTGCAAATGCTGTTGATAAAAAAGGCGGGTACAAAGTTTCCCATTCCAAAAATACTGCAAATCTTGCAAGAAAAATTTGTAAAGTACTCGGTTTGAATGAAAAAACAACTGATCTAATATATTATGCAGGACTGCTTCAAAATATCGGCAAAATTGCTTTGCCTGAAAAAATGTTTACATCAACAGGAAAGCTTTCTTCAGATGAATTAAAGAAAATTCAGGAACATTCCAATGTTGGCGTTCATCTTTTGATGAATATCAATTTCTTATCCGAAGTAGTTCCTTATATAACTTATCAAAAGGAACGTTATGACGGATCCGGCGAGCCTGAAGGTTTAAAAGGCCAGTCTATCCCGTTTGGTTCAAGAATTATTGCAGCAGCTGATGCATATTGTGCTATGACATCTGACAGACCGTACAGAAAGGCTATGCCGGTTGAAAAAGCACTTGATATTATGAAAGAAGAAGCAGGTTCAAAATGGGATCCTGTTGTGGTTAATGCGTTAAGCGAGGCCGTAAAATAAATAAAACGGCTGATTTCATATATAAAAAGAATCGTTTTTCATTAAGCGGTTCTTTTTTTTAGACAATAAGATGTTAAGACGTTAGGACGATAAGTTCTTATCGGCAGCGTACCGCTGCAAGAGTTAAACTCTTCTTTACGTGAGGAGGTAAGAAGTTCCCTGTCCCCTCCCTTGAGGGGAGGGGAATACAAGGGGAGGGTGATGTTATGCGATTGCGACGGTCGTTCCACTCCCTCGCAATGACATGTATTTTGTGAGCTTTGCTCACCGATACCGGCATATCTTCCTATCCTCTTATCTTACAATCCTCTTGAATCAGCCCTCTCTAAAACTCTCTCCCGAGGAGAGAGGACGGTTCTCTACTCCCTCTCCTTTACAAGGAGAGGGCTGGGGTGAGGTTTATGCGATTGTCACGGCCGCTAACGCTCCCTCGCAATCGCAGTCCATTCAAACCTCACATGAAACAATATTTAATCAAACAAGCTTTTTACCGGCACTTTAAAATAATCTGCAATTAAAATTAACTTATCAATAGTAATATTCAGTTTTGCATTTTCAACTTTTCCGATATAAGAATTGTCCAGCCCCAGCTCAAGTGACAATTCTTCCTGAGAAATCCCTGTTTTGTGCCTTAAATTTTTTAAATTTTTACCAAGTTTTTCTTTAATATTTTTATTAACCATTTTTCTATTGTGGCGCTAAGTTTAACACAAATTCCACGATGACAGTCGGATATAGCTATACTATAATTGTTTACGTCAGGATTGTCAGTCGGGATATGCCCGAAAACTATGGAGGCATTAATGTAAAAAATGGAGAGAACGGAATTGCTTGCAGTGCTTGGTTTTTGTTAAATGAAAATATGGACTACCTTTATAAACCAGACTTAAAATGGGAATAATTCTAATGAGATCGTAAGTTTATATTGAAGTTTTAAACTCAGGTAGAAAATACTCTTAGATTTATTCACCGGCGGAAAAACAAAGCATTCCCGCCGGTGAAATTTGACATGATTTAGTTGTTTATTGAACAATACTGAATGAAACGATTTTATCTATTGCAATATTGAGCCAGTCGTATTTAAAGCAAACATAATCATTGCATTCGCAGTTGTCATCATCACAGGTACAATAGTCATTTAATCTGCATACCAGTGCATTTTCTATAGTGATAAAATCATCATGGCATTCTTCGCATCTGCCTTCGGGCTGAAAAAGATTTCCGTCAATTTTTAAATGTCCTGTAAAGATTGTAATTTTATCCGAGCCGCTTTCTTCAATAATTTTACTTATTGATTTCAAAAGATTTTTAGACATAAAATTCTCCTTATTATTTAACAAAAATAATATACGTTATGTTATTATTTTTGTAATTGCTCATAAGGGTATTTTATGGTCTAAAACCTGAAACTTTTGAGGCAATTTCTTTAAAATCCGGGATTTTATCTGATGTTAATATGTATAATGAAGGGGAGGCTCCTTCCCCGTCAGGATAAATGGAAGCTTCGGTGCATCCGCCGTCAATAAAGCTTTCCATTGTACAGAGGCCTTTCCTGACTTCTTCAGGAAAAGTTCCGCTTACGAAAGGGAAAAAGTCTTTATTTGTTTTAAGGCAGGCTGTTTTTATGGCTGCATCTGCGATATCACCGCAGCCTACAGTAAAAGCGTGTACATCTTTTCCCATTCTGTTCGGAGGTTTTTTGCCGTTTGTATCTACCATAACTTTAAAAGCATCGCGGTCAACATCTACATTTAAAACCATGCCGTCAGGCAGTGCATAAAAACAGCCGATGCCTGTTTTATTTACAATCCCGTAACTGCCGCTGACTTCCTCTCCGTAATAATTAAAACTTCTATCAGCGACCCAGCTTGCAGCTCCTGCCCCGCCGTCAGACATTTTCATATATTTCATTTTTTTTGCTACTTTTGCAAAAGCTTCGCACTCATTGTCATCATAACCCATTCCTTCAATGCAGGTTGCAATATCAATGCCGTCGCAGCCTTCTTCCATTTTGAACATTATTATCGCGTTAGAAAAATTTGCATAAAGTTTTTTAAATGCCACAACATACTGCTTGCCCTGCGTATTGTTAATAATCGTCGGCATTGTGATTGCCGCAACAACACCTATTACTCCCAATGTAATCAACACTTCAGCAAGTGTGAAGCCGGATTTAATAATATTTTTCTTTTGAAAAATGCTTTTTATAAGTATTCCCAAATGATATGCCTTTAAAGATTGTTGTATTATTTACTATTATAAAACATATTTGAATATATTTCAACCGTGAATTTCAGACTTATATCGCAGTTTACACCAAATGTATTCAAAAAACAGTTATAACGTCATACAGAACTTGTTTCGGGATCTCTATGTTGTTAGACTCTGAAACGAGTTCAGAGTGACGTTTAAGATATTGTTTGGTATAAACTGAGATATAAGTCCCGAATTTCCGTAACTTTTTTTCATAAACTCGTCAAAAAATTATGTTTGTGTTACAATATATACAAGGGAATTAGACTAATATTAAGGGGAGAATATATATGGCAGACGGAATTACAGAAGTAACTAATGAACAAAATACAAAAACGGAGCCTGTTGAAAAAATAGAAGTGGTAGATCTGCCTGATAATGATGAGGCTATTGAAACTAAAACATCTCAATCTTATGATGCAAGCAATATTCGTGTGTTAGAGGGATTGGAAGCTGTCAGAATGAGACCGGGTATGTATATCGGCTCTACTTCTCAAAGAGGACTTCATCATTGTATATACGAGATTGTGGATAATTCAATTGATGAATCTCTGGCCGGTTTTTGTACGGATATTCATGTAACTGTAAATCTTGATAACAGCGTAACGGTTGAGGATAACGGACGCGGTATTCCTGTTGATATAAAACCCGGTACTAATAAATCCGCTTTGGAAATAGTTCATACAGTTTTGCACGCCGGCGGTAAATTTGGCGACGGCGGATATAAAGTATCAGGGGGGTTACACGGCGTTGGCGCTTCTGTTGTTAATGCTCTTTCAGAAAAATATATTGTTGAAGTTTCCAGACAAGGATTTGTTTGGAGACAGGAATATATGAGAGGGGAACCGGTTGCTCCTGTTGAAAAAGGAGAAGCTACAGATAAAACGGGTACAAAAACAACTTTTTGGCCTGACCCTGAAATATTTACCGAGACAACAGAGATAGACAGAGATGTTATTGCAAACAGACTGCGTGAAATGGCCTTTTTGAATAAAGGTTTAAAAATTATATTTACCGATGCACATATAAATGAGACTGAAATTTTTCATTATGTCGGCGGTATTGCAAGTTATGTCGAATTTTTAAACCAGAATAAAAATGTATTGCATGACAAACCTATTTATATTGATAAAGTGGTTGACGGCATGCAGATTGAAGTTGCGATGCAGTACACCGATGCCTACAGCGAAAGTGTGTTATCATTTGCTAATAATATTAACACTAACTCCGGCGGTACACATCTTACAGGTTTTAGAAACTCTTTGACCAGAGTATTTAATGACTACGCAAGAAAAAATAATATTTTGAAAGATTCTGACCAAAATCTGTCCGGTGAAGACGTCAGAGAAGGTTTGACAGCCATCGTCAGCGTTAAGATTCCTAATCCTGAATTTGAAGGACAGACAAAAGAAAAATTGGGTAATGCGGAAGCACTAGGTGCAACACAGGATGCAGTACGTGATAAGCTTCAGGAATGGCTTGAATTTAACCCGAAAATTGCGAAAATTATCATAGAAAAAACTCTGCAAGCTCAAAGAGCGCGTGAAGCGGCAAGAAAAGCAAGAGAGCTGACCAGAAGAAAATCTGTTCTTGAAAATTCAACCTTACCCGGAAAGCTTGCCGACTGCTCGAACAGAGAACCCGAAAAATGTGAAATATATATAGTTGAGGGTGATTCTGCCGGCGGATCTGCAAAACAAGGCAGAAACAGAATGTTTCAGGCAATTCTGCCACTGAGAGGTAAAATTCTTAACGTTGAAAAAGCAAGGTTAGATAAAATTTACGGTAACAACGAAATTCAGTCAATGGTTCAGGCCTTCGGGATTAATATCAGCAGAAATCCGGATGAAGTGGATCTGGAAAAACTCCGTTACCATAAAATTATTATCATGACAGATGCAGATGTTGATGGCGCGCATATCAGAACACTTCTTTTGACATTCTTCTTCAGATATGCAAGACCGTTGATTGAAAACGGATATGTTTATATTGCGCAGCCTCCGCTGTTTAAGGTTACTCAGGGTAAAACTTCCGAATATCTGTATGATGAACATGCACTGGATAAAATGCTTAAAGAGCGCGGAATTAAAAACCTCAGTCTTTCTGATAAAACTAAATCAAGAGTTAAGACAGGTGATGAACTGCTTGAACTTATCAAAAATATGGCGGCATTCTACAATTCATATAACAATCCAATTTTGAATTTGTATCCGGCAGTTGTTCTTCGCGGTCTTGTCCGCTCAAATATTGAACCGGAATATTTTGAAGACCAGGCAAAGATGAATGAAGTTATTGAATACTTAAATCATTATCTTCAGGATCATGCTAAAAACTACAATATTCAGGAAGCTGCAAATTACGTTTGCTCTTTGAAGTATAACCCTGAAAATGCAAAATATGCAATTCAGTTGAATTTGAACGAAGAAGAACATGTTTTAATTAGTCAGAGTGTAATTAAAAGTTCGGAATACAAGAGATTAAAGGCTTCTTATCCATTAATAAGGGATTTCTTAATTGAAGAGGAAGACAATTTAATTTTGGAAACCGATACCGAGCAGTATGAAATTAATTCTTTTGAAAAGCTTCAAAAACTTATTGACGATAGAGGTTCGAAAGGTCTTCAAATACAGAGATTTAAAGGTTTAGGAGAGATGATGCCGCAGCAGCTTTGGGAAACAACTATGGACCCTGCAACAAGAACACTTTTAAAAGTAAATGTCGAGGATGCAATGCTTTGCGACCAGTTATTTGATATACTTATGGGCGATAAAGTAGATCCGCGCAGAAACTTTATTGAAGCTAATGCTGTATATGCAACAAATATCGATACTTAAAAAATTATAATGTTGGAGATATTATGAATAAACAGTCTAATGAATTTACCTTTATTGATCCTGTCGGGGGGGGGGGCACTCTAGGCTCCACCGGAGGTCAGGAAGCCCGGAAGTCAGGAGGGCAAGCTATTATCGGCGGACAAAGTCCGCAAGAAACATGTCATTGCGAGGGAGTGAAACGACCGTTGCAATCGCATAATAGTGAAGTTTTGTCGATAATTAAACCTCACCCTAGCCCTCTCCCGCAGGGGGAGAGGGAACGGTATAAAAGCTCTCTTCCGTGCGAAGGTCAATTCGCGGGGGAGAGGAGACAATACTAACTCTCCGAAACGAACTTATTCACCTATTGACTTATTAACTTATTCACCTAAGAAAAAACTTGTTGCCTTTACTCTCGCCGAGACCCTCATCACCCTCGGCATCATAGGTGTTGTTGCCGCTATGACGCTGCCTGTAATAGTAGGGAATTACAGAAAGCAGGAAGCAGTTTCAAGACTTAAAAAGGCCTACACAAGTTTAAATCAGGCGCTGAAACTTTCCGAACTTGAAAACGGCAGATGGGAAGAATGGGAAGATATTAGCAGTATGCCGTCTTCCGCAGATTATATAAATAAATACTGGGCAAAATATTTTAAGCATATTAAAATATGCGAGACATACTCAGAATGCGGATTTTCTGAAATGCATCCCTACAAATTCGCAAATAATGAGAAAAGTACCTATACCGTTGCGGCTTCAAACAGAAGAATTGCTTTTATAACAAGCGACGGGATTATCTATACCATAAATTTTGCAAGCGGGCCGGACGGCGCTCTTGTTGCGGGCGGCGGGTTTTATATTGATATTAACGGGCCTAAAGGGCCGAATGTATTCGGAAAAGACTTTTTTTGTTTCAGCTTGGTCGAAGGAAAGGGAATTCTTCCGTCAGGCTACGGTTCAAAGAATAGTGTAACAATAAATGCAAATTGTTCAAGGAATGGTAAAGGTGATGCTTGTGCGTATAAAATTATGCGTGACGGGTGGCAGATGAAGGATGATTATCCATTCTAATTTTATTCTTCATCTTCTTTAAGCTCTCGTGCGAGATTGTAGAATTCCTGTTCAAGCTCTTTTTCCGCATCGTCATGCTTACTTTCATCTTTGGATGAGGAATTTTTTTCGCGTTCTTTTTGTTCTTCGAGGGCTTTTTTTCTTGCATTAATAACATTTGCTACATTCATCATCGCAAGAGAATTAAGGGTCGCGCGTAATTGTGCGCTTCTGTCTGTATATTTTTGGCTGTCCTGATTTTCATCTTCTTCGGTCTGTCTTTGCTGCGCGAAATATTCTCCGCCCTGACCCATTTTGTCATCCTGGGTTTTGGCTGCTGTTCCGGAGATGTCACCGCTTTTGAAATTGAAAGAGCCGCCGATTCCGAAGAATCCTGCTGATCTGTTATCGACCATGTTTCTAACCCTCTATGTGTGTTTATTAAATTTCCTGATAAATAATATCAGATTTAATAGTATATTAACTCGTCTGAACGGATTATTTTGCTATAATCTTAATAAATTGTTACATAAAATTTACAAATGCCATGTTTGTATGATATTGCTGTCATAATATTGAAAAAAAGCAGGATATATGTTATTATAATAATATGTTTTATTAAAAAATAAACAGGGAAGGATATTTATGAGAAGATTTAAAGGCTTTACACTTACAGAATTAATGGTTGCTCTTGCGGTCATAGGTATAGTTGTCGCGGTTGTTACGCCTGCTGTTGTCCGTATGAGACCTAACAAAAATAAGATGATGGTTAAGAAAACTTTTTATACCACAGAACAAATTGTCAGTACTTTGATAAATGACCAGAGATTTTATCCTGATGTCCACTTAGCATGCGACTTGCCTGCTGATCAGGTTGAAGAAACCGAAGAATATTATTGTGCCTGGGGATTTGATTATGAAAACAAGGTAAGGCATGAAGGCGAAGATTATGAGGGAGATGATAAATTTGCCGGCTTATTTAAAAGCATGCTTAATGTAAAATCTGCCGATTCTTCTAATAAGAATATTGTCTATACAAATGATGGTGTCAAATGGGATTTGTCAGGTACGGTCGGTGCCTGGACCAAGGGAAAAACAAGCGGAGTTAAAGATGCCGGTACAGGTAAATTACTTATTGATGTAAACGGTGATGAAGAACCTAATTGCCGTGAAAACGATGATGACTGCAGTGCTGAAGACTTTGACCAGTATCAGATAGATATTTATGCCAATGGTAAACTGCAAATAAATGAAGAAGATGAAAAAGCAATTGAATATGCTACTATAAATACATCAATAAAAGACAGTATAGAATAAAGTAATCGAATAATCGCGCCTGAATTAGTTCAGGTGAGGAAAGTCCGTGCATTCAAGGACAGACAGCCGGAGAAATTCCGGACGGCGTGAGCCGGTGGAAAGGACCACAGAAAATATACTGCTAACGGCTTTTAAAAGTACGAGCGATGGTGCAACGGTGAGTTAAGAGCTTCACCGGCGGTATTGAGAAATACCGGCCAGGCAACCCCCTGTAGAATGCAAGGTTGAGTTGAGGGTTATAAAGGTTGTCCGCCAACTTCAGAACAAACCGCTAGAGATTGAAAGTAATTTCAATACCAGACAGATGATTATTTAGAAACAGAACACGGCTTACGAGTTGCTTTATTTTTTAACCAATTCTCCTTTGAAAAGGAGAATTGGTTTTTACAATATTATTGGAAGTCGATAAGTCTCTAAGTCGTTAAGACGATAAGTTCATTTCGGCAGCGTTCCGCTGCAAGAGTTAAACTTGGAATTGTCATTACGAGGAGGGCTTTGCCCGACGTGGTAATCGCATTACTGGCGAATATCTATAATTATTATGCGATTGACAAGGTCGCTTGCGCTCCCTCGCAATGACAGGTTTTGGAATTACACCGGCTCTGTCCGTAGATAACAGCATACCTTCCTACCATCTTATCTTCAAAGCTTCAATTAATGAAATTCTGCGGAAAACCGGACATTTTGCACAAAATCAATAGATTTTGGCAAAAGCAGTCAAACAAGTTCAGAATGACAATAATGGCCTGTCCTCCTGACCTCTTGCCTTCTTTTATTTATTCCCCTCCCTTGAGGGGAGGGGAAGTGAAGGGGAGGGTGACGTAAACGGCATACAATCATCCTACCCTCTATCTTCCACCAAATATAAGTTCCTGAAACAAGTTCAGGATGACGGAAGCAGCTTGCCTTCCGACCTTCCATTAATGAGCTCCCGAAATGAATTCGGGATGACAGTTAATTAAAGCTCCATTCCCTTGAGGGGAAACAATAAGTTTATTTTTTGCAGCGAAACACTGCCTAAATGAACTTATCGTCTTAATGTCTTAGTGACTTATCGACTTCCGATAAAAAACAAGTACCTCTTTTTAAAGAGGTACTTGTTTTTATAAATTTTAAAATTTTATTTTTCCGCTTCAGATTCTTCTTTCGCTTTTTTAGCAGTTTCTTCACTGTTTTTGATAGAGTCCTGAACCTGTTTTTTTACCTGAGCCGGATCATATTCAGGATTTACGTATTCGATTTTTGCGCTTTTCTTTAATGATTCTGTAAGGTTGTCAAGTAATTCTAGCTGTTTTTGGTTTTCCAGATAACCTTTGATATCATTTTTTACTTTTTCATAAGGTGTCTTGCCTGCTGCTGCTCTGTCGGTAACCATAATGATATGATAACCGTATTGTGTTCTTACGGGTTTGTCTGAAACTGTATTAGGCTTCATAGAAAATGCAGCTTTTGAAAATTCCGGCACCATTTCTTTTGCCGCAAAGAACCCGAGATCTCCGCCTTTTACAGCTGTTGTTGTATCATCCGAATTTTCTTTGGCAAGTTTGGCAAATTGTGTCGGGTCTTTTTTTACTTCTGCAAGAAGTTTATTAATTTTAGCTTCCCTTGCTTTGATTTCTTCATCAACTTTAGCTTTTATTGCAGCATCATCAAGGTTTTTGTTATTTGCATCTGATTTTATGATTTCTGTAATTTCTTTCGGGTTAACAGAAACAAGGATATGTGAAGCTCTGACTTTATCAGGATATGTAAATTTATCAATGTTTTCATCATAGAATTTTTTTGTTTCTGCATCAGAAACAGAAGAACTTCCCAATTCTTTAGCAAGTTTTTTCATTTTAACTTCTTCTTTCAAATCATCTTTAAACTGAGAATTTGAAATTCCGTTCTGTTTCAATAATGCATCAAGCTGGTCTTTGGAGCCGACTTTATCAATAACTGTTTTTACGGCCTCTTCAACATCGTCATTTGTAACTTTAATCCCGCGCTTTGCGATTTCTTCATCAAGTAATGTTTTAACAATCAATTCGTTAACTATACGGTCTTTCAAAAGAAGATATATAAAGCTGTTTTTATCTTTTTTTACATCAACCCCCATAGCTGCAAGCATTCCGCTGCCGGCCTGTTTGTCCATCATTTTGTCGAATTGTGCCTGAGTAATTGCTTTGTCATTAACTTTTATAATGGCTTCATGCGATTTCAGGCCGCATCCTGCAAACATAACTGCTGAAACAGCAAGTACAGCCAATAATTTTTTCCCTCTCATAAATTTCTCCTTTTTTTTACTATATTGCTAATTTTATGTCTTTTACTGTTTTTTTAAGCAAATTCATTGCGTGTTTTATTTATATAATAGAACAAATCTGTTAAAATGTTAAATACTTCATTAAAGTTCATATAGGCATTATTTAAAAGTAAGATAGAATTACCTTCCAAACAGGACTTTGGAGCAATTGTGTATTTAATACGTTTGAGAATTTCTCCCGGGAGCTTTTGCTGGATAAGTTTCCACTCTGCCTGAAGGTAAGGGGTGTAAATCCTTATGTTATCCTCTGTTTCTCTGATTAAAGTTATTTTGGCTTCTGTTGCGGCAAGTCTTATTCTTATTAATTTTATAAGGTTTTCAACACTTTCAGGCGGTTTGGCAAAGCGGTCTTTCCATTCTTCGGTTATATAATCAAGTTCAATTTCTGATTTTACGTCAGCAAGGCGCTTATACTCTATCATTTTTTGTTCGGACGAGCCGACCCATTCATCAGGGATAAATGCTGTTACGTTAATATCAACGATTGTCGGCTGGGTTTTGTCTACTGCTTCTCCCTGAAGTTCATGTACTGTTTCTTCCAAAAGCTGGCAATATGTGTCGAAGCCTACATTGACCATGTGGCCGTGCTGTTTTGTACCTAAAATATTTCCGACTCCGCGGATTTCCACATCGCGCATGGCAATCTGATATCCGCTTCCGAGTGTTGTAAATTCCTTAATAGCTTTGAGCCTTTGAACAGCATCGCGCGTAATTTCTTTTGATTTTGTATAAAGGCAATAACAGTAAGCCTGGCGCTGGGAACGTCCGACGCGTCCTCTAAGCTGGTAAAGCTGTGCAAGTCCGAATTTATCGGCATTATGTATAATCATTGTGTTTGCATTCGGGATATCAATACCGTTTTCGATAATTGTTGTTGCCAAAAGGACGTCGTATTCGTGGTTTGCAAAATCAATAATAACTTTTTCGAGCGTTTTTTCATCCATCTGCCCGTGGCCGATTGCAATTCTGGCATTGGGAACGAGTTTTTGAAGCTGCATACGAAATTCATCAATTGTTTCCACGCGGTTGTAAAGGTAGAATACCTGGCCTTCTCTGTCAAGTTCGTGAATTATTGCATTTTTTACAATATTTTCATTCCACTCTCCGACATAAGTTTTAATCGGCAGTCTGTTTTTGGGCGGGGTGTTGATAATTGACATATCTTTAATACCCGATAAGGACATGTAAAGCGTTCTCGGAATTGGTGTGGCAGACATTGTTATAATATCAATATTTTCACGTAATTGTTTTAATTTTTCTTTATGCCTTACCCCGAAACGGTGTTCTTCATCTATTACAAGAAGTCCTAAATCCTTAAAAATTATACCGTCCTGTAATAGCCTGTGGGTGCCTATTACGACATCACATTGGCCTGTTGCGAGGTGTTTAACAGTCTCTTTCTGCTCTTTTGGCGAGCGGAAGCGTGATAAAAGTTCCACATTTACCCCGAAAGGCTTAAATCTTTCGGATATTGTCTGGTAATGCTGGAAAGCAAGAATTGTTGTCGGCACAACTACTGCAACCTGTTTGCCGGATGTCACTGCCTTGAAAATCCCGCGCATTGCAACTTCTGTTTTGCCAAATCCGACATCTCCGCAAATAAGCCTGTCCATGGGCTGTTCGCTTTCCATATCAGCCTTAACATCGTTTATCGCTTTCATCTGATCCGGCGTTTCCGTGTATTCAAATGCTTCTTCCATTTCAACCTGCCATGTTGTGTCCGGCAGGAATTGGATACCTTTTTGCATTTTACGTTTTGCATAAAGCCGCAAAAGATCGTACGCAACCTGTTCTACTTCTTTTTTTACGCGGGTTTTGGTATTTTCCCAGTCTTTGCCGCCCATTCTGGAAAGTTTAGGCTTTATGGCTCCCGAGCCCCTGTAACGGACAAGCAGGTTAATCTGCTCTGCGGGAATATGGAGTCTGTCTTTGCCAGCGTACTCAATTGTCAGATAATCCTTGAGCTGACCGTCGATTTCCTGCTGAGACAATCCTTTATAAATGCCGACTCCGTGAACGCTGTGGACAACGTATTCACCTTCTTTAATGTCATTTATATTTTCTATGTACTCCGGTTTTTCTTTGTAATAGGAGCGCTTGGTTGATGTAACTTCTTTTGTCCGTTTGTTAAACAGCTCTCTGTCTGTAAGTACAACGGTTTTAAAGTCCTCAAGTATTGAACCGGCAGATGAAATGCTTTCATTGTATTCAACGTCAAAAATATCTCTTTCGGACAGAATTTCTTTCACGCGTTCGGGATAATCGGTTGCAATGATTATTCTGTAACCCCCGCCTGTTCTCAGGGCGTATTTCCGAATAAATTCAGCTATTTCGTCAAGATTTGCGCCGAAATTTTGCACAGGCAGGGAATTAAATTCAATAACTTCTTCCATTTCGCTGTCTAAAAAGTTGTTTAGTGCTACTTTTACAAAACCTGCGCTTTTTTGAATAAATTCTTCAAAAGTTATGTGGTTTCTGTTTTTTAATTCAATGCACAGTTCAAGTTTAAGATTTTCCTGAAGCTGTTCTTCAAAATTTTTGTCTACATATTCATACTTTGCATAAAGTTCTGATGTTTCATCATAGACAAGTATATAATCCTTAAAATAATCTAAAATACCGGTTAAATTTCTGTTAAAATAGCTCTGATAAACATCAATTCCTTCAAAATATCCCTCATTTTCAATGTTTGTTAATATTTGTTCCGGAATCTTGCAATTGGCCATTTGGGAAGTATCGGCCGGAAACGGCAGAACAAATTTATACATAGGCATTATTTTTACGTATTTAATTTTTTCAATGGATTTTTGTGTTTCATTGTTAAAGTATCTTATATCAACAATTTCATCTCCCCACAGCTCAATCCTTACGGCGTTTTTGTCCAGAGAGAAGATATCTATGATATCGCCTCTGATACTGAATTCTCCTATATCGCTTACCATTGTCGAGCGTTTATAACCCAAATTAACAAGGTTTTGCGCAATTTCTTTTACATCAATTTCATCGCCTATTTTCAGGTTTAGTGAATTTTTGTTATAAAAATCTTCTGTCGGAAATTTTTCAAGCAGTGTTTTTACAGGAGCAATAACAACATCCGGTTTTTCAAGTAAAATCCTTACCTGTTCTGCATAATCATACCGATTTGGAGCAACGCTTTCGTACATAGAAATATTTTGGAAAGGAATAAGTTCCGAGTCCACCCCGAAAGCTTTTTTTAAATCATTCTGGTATTTGAGGGCATTTTGTTCTGTTGAAGTAATTACGAGAATTTTTTTTTCGGTAATCTTTTGGATTTTCTGAATTAATAAAAGTCTTAAAAGTGTAGTCAGTCCCGTGGCGGCAAAAGAAAACGACTTTGCAAGATATCTTTCAAACAAAGCATAATTTGGGTCATTCTCGGGACTTTGAATTTTAAACATAATATTATTTTATCATAAAATAACCTTTGTAAAATGCAATAGGTTTGGGGACTTATATCGCAGTTTACACCAGAAATAACTAAAATCGTCACCCTGAACTGGTTTCAGGGTCTAACAACATAGAGATTCCGAAACACAGAGGTCAATCCGACGTTCGGAATGACATTATGACTGTATTTTGAATACATTTGGTGTAAACTGCGATATAAGTTCCTAGGTTTGTGTATCATAACATCCCATGTAACAAAACCTTAACAAAATTTTACAACCCCGGAAACGTTGATATACTCCTCATAGGATAGGATAGGATAGGATAGGTAGCGCCTTCTTGACTAAAGAAATAGCCATATAAATCCGATATATATAA
>CALVEX010000049.1 GCA_944326655.1 Candidatus Gastranaerophilales bacterium
TACCCCACGAAACCAAACACTTGTCTAAGCCCTCTGGATCCAAGCCCGAGTAGCTCAGCTGGATAGAGCAACCGCCTTCTAAGCGGTAGGTCATGCGTTCGAATCGCATCTCGGGTATATGTAAAAAGACCCAAATATTTGGGTCTTTTTACATATTTTGTGAATTTGATAAGAACGCAACAAAGCGAAGCTTTGTCTGTGTTCGAGCGGGAGCGAGCTGAGGGCGAAGAAACTTTCTTTGAAAAAAGTATAACTTCTGAAAAGAAAGTCCGTAGACCCATTAAACGCGAGCGGCCAAGACAATCGCATCTCGGGTAAATTTTTTCAAAATCGCCCGTTTCCGCTTTTAACAAAACATCTTACATCGTATGCACTTAATCCTGCATCTTTTAATGTTTTACAATCCTCAATTAATGTATTCTCAAGTAATTATCCCAATCCATTTATATTTAAATCAGTATTACCCTCAGAATGACAGTTATGCGATTCTTGGCCTAACTGTCATTCTGAGGGCATAGCAAAAAAAATCATAATTTTAGGCTCAGAATGACAAATTTATTTTTATTACTTCTCAAAATATATTCTGTAATTTTCTTCGCCGAATATTCGAATTCTTACATCTTTAATAAGTTTATCATATATTTCTACAGGCATACCGATTTTTTGTGCCAACTGTTTCATCGCTGAATACTGTGCAACTTCGATATCGCCGACACGCGGGCTGTTTATATCATAACCCTGATTTTTTGCAGCTTTTATAAATTCGTCATGTGAATCCTGGAGCAATGCAATCTGCTGTTTTACCAGTGTTTTTATAGGCAAACCTTTGCGTTCTGCTGCCTCAATTTGTTTTTGTATTTCGTTAAATAAATTTGAATTGTCATTCATTTTTATGCCCATTTTTGTCCTCTTTCTGTAAATTATACTACTTAAAACTCATAATATTAATTCTGGATAAATATTTCTTCACAATATCATATGGCACTTCTATCAATGTAGCTGTGTTATATGGATTGGTCAAATAACACATTTGGGTCACAGGGTCAAAAGATTTTAAGGCGTAAGCATGCCCGGTAACTAAATTATAATTAGCTTTAACTTCGGCCGTGGTAGGTTTAAAACCAATTCCAATGACATTATTCACACTATTTGCAGATTGTTCAATTATTTGACATACTTCATTGAAATCATAAACTCCACGGGCATTGTTACCAACAATATTCTCAAAGACATCACGGTCCCAACCGCTAGTAAGTTGTAACGTTAAATTTTCCTGATTTGTCAAATTTGCCATTTCTTCAGGAGACAAATAAGCCTTATCAATATTGCGGTTACGATGGACGGCATAAGCACGTTCGAGCAGCTGTATCCCCTTAGCTCCTGAAATTTGACGCCCGTTAGTATCTAAAAGTTCTCCATTTGGAAATGGTATACGGTCATTGGTATTTTCAAAATTTACAAAAATATCATCACCCTGTTGTTCAAACATTTTAAATATAGATGCCCTGCCCGCAGGATAATCCATTAAATTATCTATTCCAGAAACCAACCAGCAATCACCTAATAATAGACTTTGGTTAAACGTAGAAGACAAAGGCGGGAATAATTCATCAAATTTTTCTTTTGATAAATTTAACTCGGTAAATGTATTGGCATCTTCTCTGACAAATAATTTACCATTGTGTTCATATACCTCGCCTGGTTTGATATTGGTAGAAATCCAGCTATCTCCGGCATCTGCGGGCATTTCTCGTACCAATGAAGGATTTGTAACTCCTGCATCCAGCTGCTCCTTAACCATTTTTATTTCAGCTAATGTTCTGTGTGAAAAACTTATATTGGCAGCACCATTAGAATCGAAGAGATTTAGTAACTGTTTAACTTTATTCTCATCTATATAGCCGCGATCAATTAAATCAAAAAATCCGCTGTTCGCAATTCTGTTGAATCGTTCGGGGTGTTTTTCAAATAATCTGACAAATGTTTCAATATATTCAGAATCACTGATATATGATTTTAGATATTCTCTTACGTCAGCTCCTGTCGTGATCTGGCGTGTTTTCCCGTTTGAAGTAAAAGTAACCGGTGATGCATCAGGTGTAGGATATAAATCACTTAGTTTTTCCGAAGTCTGAACAAAGGTCTTTTTGTTCCCGGAATTAAGTTCTATCTCGTTTATTTTTGTTCCGCTGGCATCATAATGAATTTCGACCTGTCTGCCATTAAAATATGTTATAGTTTCTTTTTTCGTTACCGGACCGCCATTATCAGGATATTCATAAGTATATGTTGTTTTACGTCCGTCAGATTTCTCTACTGTTTGGCTTGTTATCCTGTTTTTATCATCTTTGAAAGCTGTTGTTGTTGCTTGCAGCTTTGGTACTACGATATCTATAAATACTCCGTTTTTATCTATATCTAGTCCTTTATATAATATTGTAGTAGTCTTACAGGTTGTATTACCGGAAGATGTTGTAACTGTTCTATAGTTCTCAATTACGTTGATATATTCTTCTGTATCTTTTGTTACACGTCCCTTTTCATCATACTCATATGTATTTGTAGTTGTATCGCCGTAAGCGTCTATTGTTTTCATCTCTGTTACAAGTCCATTTGAACCATAATTATATGTATAAATACGCTCATCTCCTGAGTCCTCTTCTATACTTCTATCTTTTGTTACACGTCCATTCTCATCATACTCATATGTATTAGTAGTTGTATTGCCGTAAGCGTCTATTGTTTTCATCTCTGTTACAAGTCCATTTGAACCATAATTATATGTACAAGTACAAAATACATTGCCGTAAGCGTCTATTGTTTTCATCTCTGTTACAAGTCCATTTGAATCATAATTATATGTATTAGTACAAAATACATTGCCTTCGTTGTCTATATTTGTATCTTTTGTTACACACCCCTTCTCATCATACTCATATTTATTAGTAGTTGTATTGCCGTAAGCGTCTGTTGTTTTCATCTCTGCTACAAGTCTATTTGGACCATAATTATATGTATAAATACACTCATCTCCTGAGTCCTCTATACTTCTATCTTGTGTTACACGCCATTGTGAGTCATACTCATATGTATGGGTAGTTACTTTACCGAAACGATCTGTTTGTATATCTTTTATTACATTTCCCTTGGTATCATACTCATATGTATGAGTAGTTACATTGCCAAAATTATCTATTTGTATATCTTTTGTTACATTTCCACTGGGATCATACTCATATTGATGTTTGATTGATTTACCTTTAAAATCAGTTGTTATTTCTGTTTTTACACCTTCGGGTGGCTTTGTCGGACCAACAGACTTCCTTGACCTTGTCACTGTTATTGGATTTTCAGTTGGGGTCTGAACTTCTGGAAGTGCAACATTAGCTTTTTCGTGAGGTTTTACTGCATTTACTGATAGATCTTCCGGGTTTCTAAAATGTCTCTGTATTGGAGTTTCATTTAGTGAGACCTCTGATGCTGCGCCATAAGCTTCTTCACCAATTTCCATGGCGCCATCCAACATTGTTGCAGCTTCTTCATCATCCATTCTATGCACACTTGACGTAGTTTCCGTACCGTCAGGAATTATTTCTTGCTGGGCGTGAGTTGACGATTCCTTTGAATTTGTTTTCGGCGCAGATGCCGAAGTCGGATCTGACTTCGGAGTTTTCACATGAGAAATTCTGGACATTATAAGACCCGTTGCAAAGTCTATAAATGCATCCGTTGAACCGTATTCACTGCCGGAAAGAGTTGTTATCCCTGCAGCAGATGCCGCATTTATAATTTCTTCGGCTATTTCAGTTGCGATTTTACTGTCCGTAATACCGAACGCACTCATCAATTTTGGTGCTAACTGGCTTGATTTTGCACCGGCACCGGCAAATGACATGTTCATCAGAGTGCGCTTCATTATCTCTTCTGCCTCTTTGCCGTCTATAACTCCTACACCCACAGTTGCAACTCCTGCTGTTAGTGATTGTACACCAACCTGAGCTGCTTCATTGACAGCTTGTGATGCAAATTTTGTTCCCTGTTGGACTTTTTTTACTGTTTCAAAACCTTTTGCTGCTTTGTTCAGATAGTTTGCTACTTTAACACCTCTAGTGCCCCATTTGGCAGTGGAAACAGCCAGACGGGCTGCTGCTGCCTGGCCAAGACCGGGAACAAATTGTAAGGCTATTGTTCCTGCTATTTCTAAACCGCCCTCCGCTACCATTGCAGTTATGGCCTGATTTTCGTTATACTGTATAACATCTTTTACTATATCTTTTGTACCAAATGCGGCTTTATCAGCCAGTTCTGCATCACGTTTCATTTCATCAAGGCTTTTACCCTGTGTCAGTTCTCTGTATTGCTGGGCGATATTTTTTCCGGAATCCTTCACAAACTGCATAAGGATTTTACGTTTGTCCTCATCAGTCTGTGACGGCATGCTGAGATTTGTCGAATAGGCCTCTATAACATTATTTATATCTTCTTCTTTCAGTCTTAACGTCTGCCCTACAAGATACCGTAAATTTTGGTAATCTTTGGTCAAACCCGACCCATTCTTATCCCTTGCAAGAATATATGTATCGAGGTCTTTTGCTACGGTTGCAAGTGATTGAGCCGCCGCATAATTTGTCCAGGCAGCATCTCTTGCAGCTATTTTATTCTTGTCAAAATCTATTCCGAATAACTCTTTATATGCGTTATTAAATGCCTCAAGCGCCTTAGGATCATCTGGTGATTGCTTTACGCCTTCTGCCGCGCTTAAAAGTAACTGTGCGGCATCTTCATTTTCTCCGAGTTTAGCACGCATATCGCCTGCCGTGGTACAGCCAAACCAGCCCAAAACCGTGTCTGCACCCTTTGCAATCATGCCTTCTTCTTTTCTTGCTTCCTCAAAAAGCTCTTTTGCCGCAGTAGTTGTATCGGAATATAATCCACTAAATCCCCAAATCGCTTCAGATGTGCTTATATCCCTAACATTTGCTGTTTGTTTGGCTTTTATCGCCGAATGGAGAAAATTTATGGCTTTTTCCATTTCATTTTTGTTTCCGAGATTTGATTCAAAATCGCTCTTTGCTTTATTAATATCTCCTTCTGATACGCCAGCATTTGCGGCAGCTTGCAATAGTGTATTTTTAATAGTATTCAAGACTTTATCACGTTCTTCTGTTGAAAACAGGCCTAATTCACTCATTACCGTATCTATTACGGAAGAATCTCCTTGTTTTGTTTCTTCGTAGGCGTCAAGAAAACCGACAATATTATCTGCAGTAATGTTTTCATTCAAAAATTCCTGCATTTTATTGAATGTTTTTGAACCTGAATTGTCGTCGGCTATTGAATAAAATTCACGGGCCAAATTATAATACTCTTCTAACTTCTGTTTTCCTTTTTTATAGTCCTGTCTTGCTTGTTCTTGTTTATATAATTCAGGAGCCACATTTGCAGTTAGTTTTTTATCTTTCAGCTGCCCGTCCTGTAATTGGGGATTGCTAGTCTTCAGCTCTTCAATTCTTGCTTCAAGCTGACGTTTTGAGGGATTTTCAACACCTTCCTGCATGTATAAATATTTTGCAAACTGCTCATATGTATTAAATGAAGATGTCATTTCCATGGGTTTACGGCTTTGGGCTTCTTCCTGTATTGCTTTAATTTCTGAAGCAAATGCTTCATAATCGGCAATGGCTTCATCTTTATTTTGTCTGCCCGATTGCGTTTTAACGAATTCTTCAGCGTTCATTTCTCTTGGTATAACAATTTCTTCGCCCACCTCAAAATATTGATTTGACCCATTACCTTTAAGCAAATCTTTATTTACTTCCAATAAATCATCAAGATTACATCCAAATCTTTTAGCAATCATAGCAGGGCTTTCGCCGTTTTGAACGACAACGCCTTTTGTATTCCCGTTACCGTCATATTCCACAAAATATGTTTGATTATCTTTTTCCATGGTTTGGAAAATATTTTTTCCGTCTTGTTTATTTAGAACGGCTTTAAAAACATCGTTTTCGGTAATAACTGTTTCCGTATTATTGTCCGGATCGTATATTACAGTCTGTTTACCTAAAGCTGAAGATGTAGTAACAGTATTTCCATCTGCGGAAACTGTACTTTTAAACCCTCCTCTTTCTGTGGTAACTGCTCCGTCTTCTTCTGTTATAACAGTTCCGTCTTTTTGGGTTATAATTCTCTTATTGCCTTCATAAGTCGTAACATCTCCTGTTTCCGTGTTACTTTCGGATATAAGAACTTCTTCCCCGTTATCATAACTGTACTCTTTAATTGTATGATTTTCAGGATCGGTAACTGTTTTAAAGGACGGATTTTCGGATTCATCAAATACTACAAAGGTCGTCCTGCCGCCGGTTTCTTCAGTAGTTTCTGACAGAGTTTTTCCGGTCACATCTTTTTTTGTTGTTACCGTTTGATCATCACCCTTTACAGTAATTATTTTTGAACCGTCCTCAAAAATTTCTTCTGTATGCCCGTCAGTATAATTTATTGTCTGAGAATTTTTTTGATCATCTTCTGTTGTATTTAAAATATTTT